>CAJBAP010000486.1 GCA_903950295.1 uncultured Rhodocyclaceae bacterium | reverse complement strand
TTGAAGACGATACGGGTGGTAATGCTGTGAAAAGTCATCAGCAAATCGTTGTAGGCGGTCGCTGCCGCATCAATGCCGCTACCGGGAGAAACGATGACTTGTCGCGTCAGATCGCCATCGCTACGCGTGGCGCTGATGGTTTCACGCATGACATCAAGCGGACGGCCAAGGGAAGATGACACCATCAAGCTGGGCACCAGAACCACCAGCAGGCCAAGCACGGCATAAAAAACCATCACGCCCAGCGTCGGCGTCGCCCCGGCGAGATAAACGCCACCGATGCCAGCCCCCACAATCACCAGCCCGGCAGCACCGTGGATCAGGCGCGCCTGCAACGTTACGTTTGACATTCCCCCACCCTCCGATGGGCGCTGCGGCTGGAACTGCCGTCCCGCCAGCGCCGACTTTTCATCTGTTTTATCTCTAAAGCAATAATACCCTCAATGTGGCAATGGCGTCTTGCCATCGAGGCAAAGCAATACCGTCACTTCATTGCCTGTCGTGCTGAAATTCACGCTTTGAGCCATGCGCTGCACCAGCGCCAGCCCCCGGCCAAACGGCAACACGCTGTGGTGGGATTGTGTTTCATCCGACTTCTCGATAGCGGCACGCACGTCAAATCCGGGCCCGCTATCGCGACAGCAGATGCGCAACCAGACGCCATCCGCCGCAACAATTTGCTCGATCCACAGGCGAATCTCGCCTTCCATGAGTTGCGCCAGTCGCTCTTCGCGCAGCAGCAACCAGGTCTCCATGCCGTCAGGCGAGAGCTTCAATTGCGAGTCGAGCCGCAGCACGCCGTGATCGAGGGCGTTGTTGTAGAGCTCTGAAAGGATGACGAAGAGTTCGCCGGTGCAATCGCGCGGGGCATGAAACTGACTGGCAACATTCAGCAGCAGCGGCACAACATCGGTGTGGCCCAGTTCGTTGGCTCCCAGTCGCAGTGAAAAGCGCCAATTGCCGGGATTTCGGCTGGGCGGCATATGTAGCGGCGCCACGCTGTGTGTGGCGACCGATTTTTCGCAGTCGATCAGCACCAGCGACATGTCGTCGTCCGGTTCCTGGCCGTCAATATGAGCGAGGATGGAGGCGACGACTTCATCCAGACGCTGGCTCCGTGGCAGGCCAACGAGCGCATCGGCCAGGCCCTGCTCGCCAAAGCGCGAGCCAGAAGTTCCGTGCGCATCGAGCAAGCCATCCGATACCATCACCAACTGCTCGCCGCGCGTGAAGGCGTGTTGTTCGATCCGGTCATCAAAGTTAGTGTCGTCCAGTATTCCCAGGGGTGAATGATTCAGGGAAAATTCCTGGAAATGGTGACCGAAGCCATCGAGCATGAAGGCGGTAGGCATGCCGCCATTCCAGACACTGACGATGCCCTCACGAGTATCGACGGCCACCAACTGCACGGCAACGGCACGGTTGGCCGGCAGTGCCTGACTTGCCTTGAGGTTAAGCTCGCGCACGATGGTCGCCAACGGGTAACCTTTCTCCGTCATGCGATAGAAGGGCGCGATGATCGGCAACAGGCTCACGTAAGCAGCCAGACCATTACCCGGGGCATCGGCCAACATGGCATGGAGCACGCCGTTCGGCGTCCGGCTGACCGAAAACATGTCACCGCCGAGACGGCTGCAAGAGCGCCGCCAGAACTGCACCGCTGGGTCGTCAAGAAAACGCGCGCCGTCACCGGACATTTGATGTTCGATCAGATGGCGGGCGATCCGCAGATCTTCCTCTTCCGCCACCATGAACGCGCCGATCCTTGTCAGGTGTGCTGCAGCTTCGTCCTGCATCTTGAGCAGGCGGTCGATCATCTGGAGTCGGGCAGACAGGCTGGCGTTCGCGACCGGCTTGACGAAAAAGGTATCGGCCCCCGCCTCGATGGCGCGGACCTGCAGCGTTTCCTCACATTCACTGGAAATTACGATCACCGGCTGCCAACGCGGAGCCGCGCACAACTGAATGGCCCGCGTCAGGGCGAACCCGTCAAGACCAGGCACGAAGGCACTGGCGATTACCAGGTCGGGGCGATGATGTGTGAAATGGACCAGCGCATCATCGCCGTTGTTACTGATGGTTACCGTGTGTCCGAGCTGCTGCAATTGCCCGGATAAGATATCGGCGTCCAGCGCTCGATCTTCGACCAGCAGGATATCCATCGCTGCCCACCGCAGTTTTGTATTCGCCGGGGGGCCTACACCAGCGCAAACAGCTTGCCGAAATTGGCGATATCGATGACCTGCTTGAC
>CAJBAP010000485.1 GCA_903950295.1 uncultured Rhodocyclaceae bacterium | reverse complement strand
TTCTTCCGCCTTTGCGCACCCTTGTCTTCCTGGACGAAAATGAACCAACCCAAGTCTGTCAGGCCGCGTGGCATCGGCAAGAAAATATCCCTCGTGTGTGCGGGTGGCAGCTTTACCTGTGCATTTCTGGCCTTCGGGTTTGCCCTCTGGTCATGGCGTACTTACGGCACGCATGTCTACACCGGTAGCCTGTTCGCCACCACCTTCTTCTTTTTTACTGCCGCTATCGTCCTTTTCGAGATGAGCCGACCGCAACCCGTACTACCGTTGCCTGCCCCGCTTGATGAGGCTTGAAACCCGTCCGGCCGCCCTGATTCAGTTGAGTGTCGTCAGCCGTTTCAGCACATTGCCCCAGCCGTGACTGAGAATGACCAGCAGCGGCACGATGCCGATGAAGGCGTAAAGCACGTGCCGGAATTTTGCGCTGGCAGTGGTCATTTCCATGTAGTGGTCGACGACCATGCGGCCCTTGAAGGCGATCAGGCCGGCAACCATGCAGGTAAGCGGCCAGCCGGCATGCCCGGTCTCCGCCAGCCATGCGCTCGTCAGGGTGAGCCCGACCAGCAGCAACCAGATTTTTTCAGCGTGTCCCATGCTCAACGCAAGACGTAGAAAAAAGGAAAGATCACCAACCAGATCACGTCGGTGGTGTGCCAGTAAACGGCAGCGGCTTCGAGTCCGCCGTAGTCTGCCGCGGAGTACATCCCCAGCCGGGTTCGCACCGCTACCCAGAGTAGCCCGAGCAGGCCCCAGCTGACGTGTACGAGGTGGTTGAGCGTCAGGTAGTAGTAGGTGGTGTAGAAGATGCCGGCTTCGCCATCGATGCCGTGGGCGACGTTCCAGCGGATCTCGAAATACTTGACGATGGGATAGCCGCAGCCGAGTGCGATGGCGAGCAGGGTCCAGCGCAGGCTGGCTCTGCGCTGGTCAAGCCGCATCGCCGCAATCGACTTCACCATGCAGTAGCCACTGGTGAGCAACAGCAAGGTGATGGCGACACCGGCTGTCGTGACCAGCTTGTCCGGGCCGCTGCGGAAGGCCTCGTGATGATGTGCTCTGGCGATGAAATAGACACCGAAGAGAAGCAGAAATTCGACCAGCACGCAAAAGATGCCAACCCAGATGCCAGGGTTGCCGGGAATGCGACCTTCGACAAAAGTCGGTGCTGGCGGGACGGCGAGTTCAGTCAATGGCGGCGACCGCAGCAGATTCGAACATCAGCAGTGCGGCCGGCTCTTTGACATCCGGTAGCTGGACGGCTCGCATGGATGCTTCCATCCAGCGCACGCCGCCCTGCGGCGGAATGATCCCGATACGGGAACGCAGAACATTCGAGCCGGTTTGACCCGACAAGACCCTTGCCAGGGGATGGTCGGCCGCAGTCAGGGCATTGCCGTCGGTATCGATCCAGCGCAGGTTGAGGCTGTTGAGCCGGGTGCCTTCCGGCAGTTCCCTGGCGAAGAGGGTTTCCGTCGTCTCGTTGGCGAGCATGATGCAGCCGAACTGGTCAACGATCAGCAGTGCGCAGGGCAGTGCGTTGATGACGGCAAGAAAACCTGCTGCCGCTTTGCTCTGCGCCAGCTCGGCTTCCATGTAATCCGTGATGTCTTCCTTGACGGCCATGAAGTGGGCAATCCTGCCGTCGGCATCCAGAACCGGCGATATCGATGCGCGCTCCCAATACAGACTGCCATCCTTGCGCCGGTTATGAAACGTGCCGCGCCACTCCTTGCCGCCCATGATGGTCTTCCAGAGCCTGCCATATTCGGCCGGTGCGGTTTCTCCCGACTTGAGGACGCGGGGTGTCTGGCCAATCACCTCTTCAACGGTGTATCCGGTGGTTTCGGTCAGTTTGGGGTTGGCGTAGACGATCTTGCCGTCCGTGTCGGTGATGATGATGGTTGCCGGGCTGTATTCCAGTGCGTGCATCAGCAGGCGTTCGCGCTGGGTTGGCGTTGCATGTTGCTCCTGCGAGAGCGTCGTGGCGACGTGTCGCGCCGCGGCCTCGGCACGAATGCGGACATCACTGTCGCGTAGCCAGGCCCGCAGCGTGTTGGTGGATACGCTGTATTGACGCGCCAGCACCAGCAGGGGGGCTTCATTGGCGCGGATCCGGGCGACGGCTTCTTCTTTGATGGTTTTGCTGTTGCGCA
>CAJBAP010000484.1 GCA_903950295.1 uncultured Rhodocyclaceae bacterium | reverse complement strand
CTGCATCCGCGCGACTCAAACAGTCGGGAGTACGACGAGTCGGTCGTACTCGTCAATGGCATCCGCGATGCCGGCAAGGGTGAGCGCAGCGGGCAGGTACAGCACTGGTCGCTACCGGCCAGTCAGATCAGCGCGGATTTCTTCTGTAGCGCCGAACATCCGAAGAAGGGCTGGTTCGGTTTGCTGGCAGATACAGTGGGCCACGGTTTGCCCTCCGCAATATTTTCCCTGCACACGCCGATGCTGTTCCGCGATGCGGTACGCAACGGCCTGTCACTGCCCGAGATCTACGAGCGCATCCATGCCTCGCTGCAGCGGCTGCAACTGGCCAGCCATTTTGTCTGCGGCCTGCTGGTGCGCATCAAGGGACGTGACATCGAGGTCATCAACGCCGGCATGCCGGACGCCCTCTTGCTGGCACCCGACGGTCATGTTATCGACACCTTTCCCTCCATCCACCTACCGATCGGCGTCGAATCGGCCGGGGGCGCCACCGTGCAACGCCACTGCCTGGCGCGCGGCGAAGAGGCCGCGTTGCTGATGTATTCCGACGGTCTCGTCGAACTGGGCGCGTCGGACGGCCACCCTTTCGGCATGGGCGGCATTCTCGCCGCCACTTCTGCAGGCACGGAACAGGTAGTCGACCGGCTGATCGAGCGCACCGCAGTGCAGGGTCACACCGCGCACGACGACGTCAGCATCGTGCTGATCCGCGCGCCCATGATTGCCAACACGGCGCAAGCCGAGCCACCCGCCAGCGCGGACCCGACCCATGTCGCGGGCATCGAGGCGGCGCTGAGCATCGTCGAGATGTTCCCGCACGGGCTGGTGCTGACGGATACCGAACAGCGCATCCTGTATGTCAATCCCGCCTTTACAGCAATCACCGGTTATACGTCGGAGGATGCCATCGGCCAGACACCGCGCCTGGTCGCTTCCGGCCGCCAGAACGCCCTCTTCTACCAGCAGATGTGGCAAACCCTGCGGGAGAAGGATGCCTGGAGCGGCGAACTCTGGAACCGGCGCAAGGACGGCACGCTCTACCTCGAGTGGGCCGACATCCACGCCCTGCGCGACAGCGCCGGCAAGGTCAGCCATTACCTGGCCGCCTTTACCGATATCACGCAGCAACACTATCGCGAAGAAAACGTCCAGCGCCATGTCCTCTACGACTCGCTGACCGGCCTGGCCAGCAAGGTATTGCTCGCCGATCGCGGCGAGCAGGCCATGCACCGGGCCGACCGCACGGAGCGCAACATGGCTGTGCTCTTCATCGATCTCGACCGCTTCAACTCGATCAACGACAGCCTTGGCCACGACATCGGTGACCAGGTGCTCGCCGCCGTGGCCCAACGCTTTGCCGGGGTGGTGCGCGAGGACGACACGTTGGCACGTTTCGGCGGTGATGAATTTGTCTGCCTGCTGCCGGATATCGCCACGCGCGAGGATATCAGCGGCGTTGCCGGCAAACTGCTCGCCGCCCTCGAGACGCCGATCGAAATCGCCGGGCACAAGTTCAAGATCGGCGCGAGCATCGGCATCAGCGCCTATCCGGCCGATAACCTGCTGCTCGACGACTTGATCGTTCTGGCAAACCGGGCGATGTTGTCAGCCAAGCAGGCTGGCGGCAACATCTTCAAATTCTTTTCCTCCGGTATGGTCGTGGCCATGGACAAGCAGCTCGAAATGGAAGCTCGTCTCGATACCGCCATCCGCAACGGCGAACTCGAACTGCACTACCAGCCCAAGCTCAACCTGCACAGCCGGCGGATCGTCGGTGCCGAAGCGCTGGTGCGCTGGCGCGATCCGCAGCGGGGGCTGGTGCCGCCCGGCGAATTCATCCCGGTGGCGGAAAGAAGCGACCTCATCGCCAAGATCGGCAACTGGGTACTCACCGAGGCTTGCAGCGCGATTGCGCGCTGGAACGGCTCCCTGCCGGCGGATTTCCATGTGGCCGTCAACGTCTCCCCCCTGCAACT
>CAJBAP010000483.1 GCA_903950295.1 uncultured Rhodocyclaceae bacterium | reverse complement strand
CCCGCGCGATCCGCGCGGCTATGTGATGAACGACGAAACGCTGGAAGCACTGGCGAAGCAGGCGCTGTGCCACGCCCGCGCCGGTGCTGATGTCGTGGCGCCCTCGGACATGATGGATGGTCGCATCGGGCGCATTCGAGCTATGCTGGATGCGGAAAAGCTGATTCACACCCGCATTCTGGCCTACTCGGCCAAATACGCTTCCGCCTTTTACGGACCATTCCGCGATGCGGTCGGCTCGGCCGGCAATCTCGGCAAAGGCAACAAATACACCTATCAGATGGACCCTGCCAACAGTGATGAGGCGCTGCGCGAAGTGGCGCTCGACATCGCCGAGGGTGCCGACATGGTGATGGTCAAACCAGGCATGCCCTACCTCGACATCGTGAGACGGGTGAAAGACGACTTCGGCGTGCCGACCTATGCCTATCAGGTCAGCGGTGAGTATGCGATGCTCAAGGCCGCCGCCCAAAACGGCTGGCTCGATCACGATGCGGTGATGATGGAATCGCTGCTTGCCTTCAAGCGTGCGGGTTGTGACGGCATCCTGACTTACTTCGCCCTCGAGGCCGCTGCCAAACTGCGCGAATAGCGCCATGAGCCTGGCCGGTCGCATCTCCCGCGCGGTCGATACCTTTATCCGGCGCCCGGCCTGGTGGCCGGCACTGATTGCCTTCTGGGCGCTGTTCACCCTTGCGTCCTACGCGTGGCATATCCACGATCTTGAAAACTACGCGCACACCATGGCCGCCCTGCGTGGCCGGTTGGTGTTCGAGATGGTTGAAACCACCCGCCTGTGGGCATCACAGCATGGGGGCGTTTACGCGCCCGTCACAGACACCACACCGCCCAATCCCTACCTCGACGTCCCCGAGAAAACCATCTCGACCCCGTCCGGCAAGCAACTGACCAAGATCAACCCTGCTTACATGACCCGCCAGTTGGGCGATCTGATCGCCCGGGAGCGCGACATGCGCATCCACTTGACCAGCCTGAACCCGATCAATCCCGACAACGCACCGGATGAATGGGAGGCAACAGCGCTCACCGGTTTTGAAACCGACAGAGCGGAACGTATCTCAATAGTCGGCGCCGGCGACACGGCGAGTTTTCGTTACATGGCGCCACTCGAAGCCCGAAAGCCATGTCTCGCCTGCCATGCCAAGCAAGGCTATCGTGAAGGCGATATCCGCGGTGGTATCAGTGTGACGTTTCCCGCTAGCTACATCTACGGCATCATCGACGAGCAACGCCGGGGCTTCCGCTACATTCATTTTGCCGCATTCGCGATCCTCTCCCTGCTGGCCTGGGGCAGTCTGGCTGCGATCCGGCGCCACCTGCTTGCGCTTGAAGCCGCGCGCGGTGAGCTGGTCGAAACCGAAAAAATGGCCTCACTGGGTCGCATGGTGGCGGGCTTTGCGCATGAAGTGAATACGCCGGTCGGTGTTGCGGTAGGCGCCGTGTCACACTCACGCCAAATCGTCACCGAGCTGGGTGCCTTGCTCAGCAAGGAAGAGGTCACCGAAGAGGAATTGCGTGAACGCATGAGCCAACTCGACGAGGCCTCGGCACTGGCCATGTCCAACCTGAGCAGGGCGGCCGCGATGGTGCAAAGCTTCAAGCGAACGTCGGTGGATCAAACCTCGGAAGCCGAGCGCGACTATGACCTGGCTGAACTTATCGATGACGTATTGCAAAACCTGCGTTCATCTTTCAAGCGTACGTCGATCCAGATTTCCGTGCGCTGCCCACCCAATCTCAAACTACACGGCGCGGCTGGCGCACTCGAGCAGTTACTGTCCAACCTGATAAACAACAGCCGTATTCATGCTTTCGCCGACGGTACCCGATCGGGTACCATTGCCCTCGTTAGCAGCGTGCAGGATGATCGGGTGAAGATCGACTACAGCGATGACGGCGCTGGGATGAGCAGCGAAACAATTGAGCACGCGTTCGAGCCCTTCTACACCACACGGCGCGGCAGTGGGGGTAGCGGATTGGGGTTGTTTATCGCCTACGGGTTGGCGACACGCGAGCTTCACGGCTCGATTACTTGCAGCAGCAGCGCCGGCAAGGGCACGCGTTTCATCATTGAATTTCCAGGAAATCAACGCAACGACAAAGGCACTCATTAATGGAAACGTTCGAATGGAGCCCGCTCTTCGAAACCGGTCTTGAAGATGTCGACGCACAACACCAGCGCCTGGTCGAATTGGTCAATTCACTCGGTCGCGACGTCGAAAGCGCGAGCCCTGAGCGAATTGACCTGGCGCTGCAAGCACTCGCCGAATACACCGTGTATCACTTCCAGTGCGAAGAAGCGATCATGGAGGCCGGTGGTGTAGCTGCAGCGCATAGCGAACGACATCGCGAGATCCACCGCCGCTTTGTAAAACAGGTGAGCGACTGGATTGCGGGACGCAAAAGCTCGGATGCCATCGGACTCAATCAGCTACTCGAGTTTCTCGCCAACTGGTTGATATTTCACATTCTCGGCGAAGACCAGTCGCTGGGTCGCCAGATCGCGGCTATCCGTGCCGGGGTAGACCCGCAGCAGGCGTGCGATCAGGATCGCACCTCGGATGACCCGCGCACCGACATCCTTCTCGGCGCATTGCGACGGCTGTATGGTGGGCT
>CAJBAP010000482.1 GCA_903950295.1 uncultured Rhodocyclaceae bacterium | reverse complement strand
GCGGTGATCGATACCATGTTCGCACCAGGTGAAGACGGCCGCATCCCCATCGTCGCGGTGGCCGGCACCAATGGCAAGACAACGACCGTGCGGTTGATTTCCCACCTGATCGAGCAGACCGGCAAGCGCATGGGGATGACCACGACCGACGGGGTCTATGTACATAACCGGCGCATCGACACCGGCGACTGCAGTGGCCCGAAGAGCGCGAAAAATGTGCTGATGCACCCCGAAGTCGATGCGGTGGTGTTCGAGACTGCACGCGGCGGCGTGTTGCGCGAGGGTCTGGGTTTCGACCGCTGCAATGTCGCGGTCATCACCAACATCGGCATGGGCGACCATCTCGGCCTCAATTACATCACCACGACCGATGAACTCGCCGTGGTCAAGCGCGTC
Organism: uncultured Rhodocyclaceae bacterium; assembly: GCA_903950295.1. The sequence continues at coordinate 5,733 of CAJBAP010000482.1, read as the reverse complement.
ATCGTGCAAAACGTCGGCGCTAGCGGGACGGCAGTCTTGAATGCCGCCGACCCGAGCGTCGTGAAAATGGCGAGCGCCTGTCCTGGCCACGTGATTTACTTCGCCATCGACCCACACCTGCCGGCGATGATGACGCATCGCGCCCAAGGAAAACGCGCGCTGTACCGTGACGGCAATGTGATCGTCGCTGCCGAGGGTACGCTGGTCGAACGTCTTGATTTCTCTGGCATTCCGCTCACGCGCAACGGCGCCATTGCTTTCCAGATCGAAAACGCCATGGCCGCCATCGGCGCGGCCTGGGCACTGGGTATCGACTGGAACACCATTCGCCTCGGCCTCGCCAGCTTCGTCAGCGATGTCGGTACCGCACCGGGACGCTTCAATGTTTTCGACTATCGTGGTGCAACGCTGGTCGCCGACTATGGCCACAATCCCGATGCCATCCAGGCACTGGTTCAAGCCGTCGATGCCCTGCCGGGCAAGCAACGCTGGGTCGTGATCAGCGGGGCAGGGGATCGCCGTGACGAGGACATCCGTCGCCAGACCGAGATTCTCGGCGAAGCCTTCGACGGTGCGATCCTCTATCAGGATGCCTGCCAGCGGGGCCGTGCCGACGGCGAAGTACTGGGCCTGCTGCATCAGGGACTGGCCAATGCTTCGCGTACAAAAATGGTGGAAGAGATTCATGGTGAATTTCTCGCCATCGACACCGCGCTGGCCAAACTGCAAGCCGGCGATCTGTGCCTGATCCTCGTTGATCAGGTCGAGGAAGCTCTGGCGCACATCGCTCAGCGGATTGCAGAAGCCTGAAAAGTCTGCGCTGGGGTACTACGTAGCGGAAATGGGGAATTATGGTCCGTCCCCTGTTGTTGCTGTTATTGACCGTGCCGGTAACGAAAGACGATAGTGAGGACGGTGATGAGTGAACTGCCTGAAGTGCTGATGCCGCTCGCCGACGTGGCAGCCAAGGCCGAGATCGTTGCCGCCACGCAGCGCTGGCTGGAACGGGCGGTGATCGGCCTCAACCTGTGTCCCTTTGCCAAGTCGGTGCATGTGAAGAAGCAGATTCGCTATGCCGTCAGCGCCGCCCGCGACGCCGACGCACTGCTGGCCGAACTCGAACACGAGTTTCAGATACTCACCGACACCGACCCGAAGCAACTCGATACCACGCTGCTGATCCATCCGCAGGTCATGGTCGATTTCCTCGACTACCACTTCTTCCTTGCTGAAACCGAGGCACTCCTGCGCCGACTGGAACTGGACGGCATCTACCAGATCGCCAGCCTGCATCCGCAGTATGAATTCGCCGGCACGGAGCCGGACGACATTGATAACGTCACCAACCGCTCGCCCTATCCAACGCTGCACCTGTTGCGCGAATCCAGCATCGACCGCGCCGTGGCGGCCTTTCCCGATGCGGAAAGCATCTACGAACGCAACATCGACACCGTGCGTAGGCTGGGGCACGAGGGGTGGAAGAATCTCTGGGTTGAGTAGGCGCTGCGGAAAACGGGGAAAACGGGGACAGACAACGATTTTCTACAGAGGTTCTGACCGCCGGAGACCGCCATGCCCCGCCGCCCGCGCCTGACCCTGCCCAACGTCCCGCTGCACCTCATCCAGCGCGGCAACAACCGGCAAGCCTGCTTCGTTGCCGACGAAGACCATCGTTTCTACCTCGACTGAATAATTAGGGACAGACCACGGTTTACTGAAAGTCGGCGCTGGCGGGACGGCAGTTTGACTTGGGGCACCGCCAAGTGTATTGTCTATACATCGTATAAACATCTGGGGTGCAATCATGGCTGAAGCCATTCTCGATATCAAGCATTGGGGCAACAATCTGGGCGTGCGCTTGCCTGCTGCGGTTGCGCGCGAAGCGCATTTACAGGCCGACCAGCGCGTGCGCGTGACAGTGGAAGAGGGGCGGGTCGTGATCACTCCGGTGCAGGATGCACCGCTGACGCTGGAACAGCGGCTGGCCCGTTTCGATCCGTCGCGCCACGGCGGAGAAGTGATGGTGACCGACGCCGTCGGAGCCGAACGGTGGTAGTGGTTACGACTGGCAAACGTGCCAAGGATTGGGCGCCGGACCGGCAGGACGTCATCTGGATCGACTGCAACCCGCAGGCGGGGCGCGAGATGCGCGACCGGCATCCGTTTCTGGTACTGTCGCCGCGCAGTTTCAACGAGCGGACCGCGCTGGTGATCGGCCTGCCGATGACGACGGCGGAATACAACGCCGACAATCCTTTTGCTATCGTCGCCGGCAAGGCAACGGGTGCAAAAACGGGCAAGAACAGCTATGTCCTTTGCCACCAGCCCAAATCATTCGACTGGCGAGTCCGCGAGGCGGCGCCACATCCAATGAAGCGATTGGCCGATGCGCCATTTGCCGATGTGTGCGGTGTATTGAACCAGATCATTCACCTCGGCTGACCGAATTTGCTGCACCGCAGCTTTGTCGTCACGTGCTTATGCCTCAAAATTCGACCCCTAATTGAAGGGGAATCGCATGAGTTCAAAAAAACAGGATGCCAACAACAAAAGCATCCGTACCGGTTTGTCGGAAGAGTCCATCCGGCTCGCTTTTCTGGATAACCTTTTTTTCGTGCAGGGGCGGACTCTCGAGGTCGCATCGCTGAGCGATAAATACAAGGCCTTGGCGTACACGGTACGTGACCGCCTTCTGCACCGCTGGGTCAGCACGATCCGTACCTATCAGCAAGCCAATCCGCGCACGGTGTGTTACCTGTCCGCCGAATATCTGCCCGGCCCGTTCCTGGGCAACAATCTGCTCAATCTCGGCATCGAAGAAAACACGCGCAAGGCACTGACAGGCCTGGGACTCGACTTCGACGAACTGCTCGAACACGAGGAAGAGCCGGGGCTTGGCAACGGCGGCCTTGGCCGCCTGGCCGCCTGTTTTATGGATTCGCTGGCGACCCTGGAGATTTCGGCGATCAGCTATGGCATCCGCTATGAATTCGGCATCTTCAATCAGGTCATCAAGAATGGCGAACAGCTCGAAACCACCGACAACTGGCTGCGCTATGGCAACCCCTGGGAAGTGCGTCGCCCCAATATCGCCTATGAGGTGAAACTCGGCGGCCATACCGAACAACACCAGGACGATGCCGGACGACTGTGGGTACGCTGGATACCGAGTGAGACTTTTCATGGCATTGCCATCGATACGCCCATTCTCGGGCATGGCGTCAATACGGTAAACCTGTTGCGGCTGTGGACGGCCGAGGCTTCGGAGGGTTTCGATTTCCATGCGTTCAACCGGGGGGATTACTACGGTGCGGTGATGCGCGAGGTGCGTTCTGAAACCATCAGCAAGGTGCTTTACCCGAACGATGAACCAGAAATTGGCAAGCGCTTGCGTCTGTTGCAACAGCATTTTTTTGTCACCTGCTCATTGCAGGACATGTTGCGCATCTTCCGTACTACCGGCCTGCCGCTCGACAAATTTCACGAGAAATTCAGCGTCCAGCTCAACGATACGCACCCGGCTATCGCCGTGGCCGAGTTGATGCGCCTGCTGCTGGACAAGAATCACATGGAATGGGACACGGCCTGGCATGTGACGTGCAACACTTTTGCCTACACCAACCACACGTTGCTGCCCGAAGCGCTGGAAAAGTGGCCGATTCCACTGTTCCAGACTCTGCTGCCGCGCCACCTTGAAATCATCTACGAGATCAATGCACGATTTCTTGACGAGGTGCGCCTGCGTTTCCCGTTCGATGCCGATCATGTCGCGCAGCTTTCGATCATCGACGAAAGCGGTCCGCGCTATATCCGCATGGCGCATCTGGCCTGCGTCGGCAGCTTCGCCATCAACGGTGTCGCCGAACTGCACAGCCGCCTGCTCAAGGAAACCGTGCTGCACGACTTTTATCAACTCTGGCCGCACAAGTTTCAGAACAAGACCAATGGCGTCACGCCGCGCCGCTTCGTGATGCTGAGCAACCCCGGGCTGACCGCACTGCTCAGCGAAACCATCGGTCCCGAGTGGGAACACGACCTCTCAAAATTGCGGGCACTGGAGCCCTACGCCGACGATCCGGCGTTCCAGGCACGCTGGTGCGCAATCAAGCGCGAGCGCAAGGAGGCACTGGCAGCGACCATTGCCCGACGTTGTGGCGTCAGCGTCGATCCAATGAGCCTTTATGACGTGCAGGTCAAACGCATCCACGAATACAAGCGCCAGCACCTCAACGTGCTGCACATCATCACGCTCTACAACCGCATCAAGTGCAATCCGTCCATCGACATCGTGCCGCGCACCTTCATTTTCGGTGGCAAGTCGGCACCCGGTTATGCCATGGCGAAGCTGATAATCCGCCTGATCAATGCCGTCGGTGAGGTGGTGAATCGTGATCCCGACGTAGCGGGGCGGCTCAAGGTGGTTTTCCTGCCAAATTTCAGCGTCAAATGCGGACAAGGGGTTTATCCGGCTGCCGACCTGTCACAACAGATTTCCACCGCCGGCAAGGAAGCCTCGGGCACCGGCAACATGAAGTTCTCGATGAACGGCGCACTGACCATCGGCACGCTCGACGGTGCGAACGTCGAAATCCGTGAGGAAGTGGGGGCCGACAATTTCTTCCTCTTCGGCCTCACCACCGATGAGGTGGATCGCACCTTGGCCGACGGCTACCGGCCGTGGGATATCTACAACGGCAATCTCGAATTGAAGGGTGTCATCGACATCATCGGCAGCGGCATGTTCTCGCACGGCGACCGCAGTACCTTCCAGCCATTGATCGACAACCTGCTCCGGCAAGATCCCTACCTGCTGCTCGCCGACTATGCTGCGTATATTGCCTGTCAGGAACGGGTGAGTGCGGCCTACCGCGACTCGGAACACTGGACGCGCATGTCCATCCTCAACGTCGCGCGCATGGGCAAGTTCTCGTCCGACCGCACCATCGCCGAGTACTGCCGCGATATCTGGAAGGTGACGCCGACGCCGGTGGAGCTTTAGCGTTAGGTCGGTTTCAGTTCGCCGCCCAGCGCGATCAGCAGATCGTTGAATAGATGGGCGAGTTCGCCGGCCATCAGGGCGAAGTCGGTATCGAACTGTTCGTCGGCCGTGATTCCTGATTGATCGGACTGCTCCTTGAGGATGTCGAGGAAGGCCAGGCGTTTGAGGTGCATCTTGTCGGTGAGGACGAAGGAAACCTTGTCGTTCCAGGTCATGCCGAGTTTTGTCGCGATTTTGCCGGCAGCAATGTGGGCAGCGATTTCCGGGCCGGCGATGTCGTGATGAACGTAGCGGATCGCTGCCTGTACTTCGCTGGCGGCACGCAGTTCGAGATCGCTGTCGAGCGTAAAGCCACTCGGTGCCTCAGCAGCGGCAAGCCAGTCGGTCATCGCGCTGATCGGTGATATCTGCGTTTGCAGGGGACGCGGGGTGATGCCATCGAGCGTGGTGAGCAGCACTTCCATGAATTCGTCAGCGCGGGCATCGGAACCGGCATCGACCGCCAGCCAGCCATTGATCGGATCAAGCCAGCCCCAAGTGGTACGACGCTGTGAGAAGGCTTTGGGCATCAATTCTTCGGTGACGCGCTCGCTGATGTCGCGCATTTCCTTGCGACCGATCTTGCGACCCTGTTCCGTTTCGATGACTGCGGCGCGTTCCTGGGCAGTCTGCCGGATGACGGTGGCAGGCAGCAGTTTTTGCTCGACGCCGAGCGCCAGCAACCATTGGCGGTT
>CAJBAP010000481.1 GCA_903950295.1 uncultured Rhodocyclaceae bacterium | reverse complement strand
TGCTCTGGGCTTCGCTGACGGCCTGCTGGAATTTGGTGGTGAATTTGTCGAAGCGCATGACTCTCTCCCGAATAACGGTACGGACAACATTGGGATTCGTCAGACATTTTCAACTGCCCGCTGGCGGCGCATAATGGTCGAAAAGGGAGATTAAGATGACGGGCAGGACACAACATCCAATGCTGGCCGCCCTGCGCGGCTCTGACGGCGGCAAGGTCGTGAGTGCACGGGAAGCGGTCAGACTGATTCGTGACGGCGACACGGTGGCGACCGGTGGGTTCGTCGGCATCGGCTTCGCCGAGAACATTGCCGTCGCGCTTGAGGAGTTGTTCCTTGAAACACGCGATAAACCACCCCAGAGCAGCGGCCACCCGCGCAACCTCACGCTCGTCTATGCCGCCGGCCAGGGTGATGGCAAGGACCGTGGCCTCAACCACCTGGGCCATGAGGGCCTAGTCAAACGCGTCATTGGCGGACACTGGGGGCTGGCGCCACGACTGCAGGAACTCGCCGTCGGCAACCGTATCGAAGCCTGGAATCTGCCACAGGGTGTCATCACCCACCTGTTCCGCGACATCGCGGGCGGCAAGCCGGGCACGCTGACGCGCGTCGGGCTGGGCACTTTCGTCGATCCGCGTTTTGGTGGCGGCAAATTGAACGCAAGCACCACCGACAACATCGTGCGCCTGATGGAAATCGACGGCGAGGAATACCTGTTCTACAAGGCCTTCCCGATCCACGTCGGCATTATCCGTGGCACCACCGCCGACCCCGACGGCAACGTCACCATGGAAAAGGAAGCACTGACGCTCGAGGCTCAAGCAATAGCCATGGCGGCCCACAACTCGGGCGGCATCGTCATCGTCCAGGTCGAACGCATTGCCGCACGCGGCACCTTGCCGCCACGCCAGGTGAAGATTCCCGGCGTGCTGGTCGACTGCGTGGTGGTGGCCGAAAAGCCCGAATACCACATGCAGACCTTCATCGAGCAATACAGCCCGGCCTTCTCCGGCGAGATCAAGGTACCGCTCTCGGCCGTCGCCCCGATGCCGATGGACGAGCGCAAGATCATCGCCCGCCGTGCAGCACTGGAACTCACGGCCAACGCGGTGGTGAACCTGGGCATCGGCATGCCCGAAGGCATTGCCAATGTCGCCACCGAGGAAAACGTTTTCGATCTTCTCACGCTCACCGCCGAGCCCGGCGTGATCGGCGGCATTCCCGCCGGGGGGCTCAATTTTGGCGCCGCCATCAATACCCAGGCCATCATCGACCAACCCAGCCAGTTCGATTTCTACGACGGTGGCGGCCTCGACCTGGCCTTTCTCGGCCTGGCCCAGGCCGATCAGGCCGGCAATCTCAATGTAAGCAAATTCGGCCCGCGTCTGGCGGGTGCCGGCGGCTTCATCAACATTTCACAGAACGCGGGCAAGGTCGTTTTTGTCGGCACCTTCACTGCCGGCAATCTCGAGATTGCACTCGAGGACGGTCAGTTGCGCAT
>CAJBAP010000480.1 GCA_903950295.1 uncultured Rhodocyclaceae bacterium | reverse complement strand
GCCATGAAGAACAGAATGACCTTGGGATTGGCCAGGCTGACCAGGCAAGCTTGCCGGAAATAGTGCCCGCCGCTTTGCTCCGGCACGGATGCACTACCGGCACCCACCACGGGCGAGCGGAGCAACTGCAGGCCCAGCCAGCACAGGTAGCCGACACCGAACCATTGCAGCGCCGCAAATGCCAGGGGATAGGCATTCATCACCGCAGCCAGGCCGAGCACGGCACCGGCCATGTAGATGAAATCGCCCAGCAAGGTGCCGCCTACCGCAGCGAACCCGACCCCGACGCCATGACGCGCCGTTGCACCAAGAATTGTCAGCGTACCCGGCCCGGGAATGAGCTGAAAGACAAGAATCGCCGCGATGAAACTCGCGTAGTTCTGAAGTTCGAACATGTATTTTTCCCCTGACGATACGCAAATAGTACGTGGGTAATCGCTACATCGGTACACTGTGAAGATGAGTGATGCATCCACGAATCCCCCCCCGACTCCTGCCAAATTGTCGCCCAAGCTCGATGCTGCGCTGAGTGTGGCGGCGCGCGCAGTTGCTGCTGTCATTGCCGGAAAGACTCCCGAGGCGGTTCTTGCCCAAGCCGCCATCAACATACGGCCCGCCGCATTCGACCTTGCCTTCAGCACGCTACGCGACTTCGGCCGGGGCGATTTTCTCCTCGGCCAACTGCTGACAAAACCGCTCCAGGATCAGGATATTCGCGCCTTGCTGCTCCTGGCGCTGACACGGCTGGAACGCCGACCGGAGGATGCGCACACCACCGTGGATCAAGCCGTCAAGGCGGCCGGCGGCATGGCGGGCGGCAATTTCAAGGGCCTGGTGAATGGCGTGCTACGCAACTTCCTGCGGCAGCGCGAACCCTTGCTCGCGGCGGCAGATACCGATGACGTGGCGCGCTGGCGGCATCCGGCCTGGTGGCTGGATGCCCTGCGCACGACGTATCCGACACAATGGCAAGACATCGCCGCTGCCGGCAACAGCCACCCGCCCATGACTTTGCGCATCAATCGACGGCGCTCATTTCCCAACCTGGCCAGTACCAACTTTTTAGGTGAACTGGCAGCGGCGGATATTGCCGTGCAAAAACTGGACGACACAGCGCTGCTACTGACGAAACCCCTGCCGGTCGATCGCCTGCCGGGCTTCAGGGAGGGACTCGTGTCGGTACAGGACTGGGGGGCGCAGCGCGCCGCCACGCTGCTCGACGTCAAGGATGGCCAGCGCGTACTGGACGCCTGTGCTGCACCGGGCGGCAAAACGGCACACCTGCTGGAACTGGCCAACCTCGACCTGGTCGCGCTGGAACTGGATGCTGTTCGCGCCCGCCGCATCGACGAAAACCTTGAGCGGCTCGGACTCTCCGCCAGCGTGAAAATCGGCGATGCCAGCCAGCCGACACGCTGGCGGGATGGCCGCCCCTTCGATCGTATCCTGGCCGACGTACCCTGCTCGGCCTCGGGCGTGGCGCGGCGTCACCCGGATATCAAATGGCTGCGGCGCGCCACCGATGTGGCGGGATTCGTACGCACCCAGGCGGCAATTCTCGATGCTTTGTGGCCTCTGCTCGCGCCGGGTGGCAAAATGCTCTACTGCACCTGCTCGGTGTTTCCGCAGGAAAACAGCGAGCAGATCCGTGCCTTCACCTCACGCCATGCAGATGCTCGTCGCCTGCCGACGGGCGGTGTGGAAGAGGAGTTGCAATTGTTGCCTGCTGCCGAACACGATGGTTTTTATTACGCACTGTTGCACAAGGAGAAATAGGCGTTGGAAAGTCAGCAAGCTGCGACCTGCAATCCGGTGGCCAACAACCAGAACACCATCGGCTTCCTCCAGGAACTCGACCGTGCCTTGCACGATTTCCTGCAGTGGCAGACGGGTCTTTATCGTGCGCTGATCAGCGATGGGGTAGTGACGCCCGACACGCTGGCGGCAGATAGCGCCGCGCAGTGTGCATTTGGCCGCTGGTATCTGGGGCTCCCAGACAATCTCCGGGCACGCGATACTACATTGACGGACATGTGGGATCTGCACTGCCGCATGCACGAGGCGGCCCGCAACCTGCTTGGCGTTCACCTGCAACACGCACCTATTCCAGCGCCCACCTTCGACGCCTTCGACGACTTGGCCCAGGATTTCAAGTTCGCCCTGCTCAAATACCAGCGCCGCATCATCAGCGAGGTATGTACGCTCGATCCGCTCACCGGTGCCGGCAACCGCTACGCGATGGATTTGCGCTTGACCGAGGAGTGGGAACGCACCCGGCGCTCGGGCCTGCCCTGCAGCCTGTGCCTGCTCGATATCGATCACTTCAAGCGCATCAACGACACCCACGGCCACGCCGTCGGCGATACTGTCCTGCGCGTCATCTCACGCTATCTCAAGGGCGATGGCCGTTCTTACGACGACCTGTTTCGCTACGGTGGTGAAGAATTTCTCATCTGCATGCCGAATACACCGCTGGACAAGGCGGGGGCTGTTATCAACCGTCTGCGCGAAGGCTTGGCCACACTCGACATTCCGCTCGAAGGTGGCCACAGTCTGGGCTTGACGGCGTCTTTCGGCGTCGCCCTGCTGCTGGCCGACGCGCCGATCGAGCGGTCGGTCGAACGCGCCGACCACGCGCTTCTTAGTGCCAAGAGCAGCGGCCGCAACCGGGTTTGCGTTTGGGATATTTCGGCACCGCAAGATGCCTGAGATGCTGCGAGTAGGGTTCTTTATCCTGTGCAGCCTGTGGGCCGGGCTTGCGCTCGCCGGCAGCATCGAACCGCGCAGTGCCACCCTGACGCCGGATGAACGCGGCCAAGTGCTGACGGCAGAATTCGTCATCCATCTCGGGCCGCGCCTCGAAGAAGCTGTCGGGCGCGGTGTCCCTCTCAATTTTCGCTTCGAGTTCGACCTGACGCGCAAGCGCTGGTACTGGGCCGACGAGCACATTACCGGCCAGGTACTCAACTACCGGCTGAGCTATCAGTCACTAACCCGCCAATACCGTCTTTCGGTGGATAACCTGCACCAGAATTTCGATACGCTCGACGATGCCCTGCGCGCGCTCGGCCATATTGCTCAACTCCATGTGGCAAGCAAGACCGCACTGATTCCCGGCGAACCCTACATCGCTGCCGTGCGCCTGTCACTCGACCACACGCAGTTGCCGAAACCATTGCAAGTGGATGCGCTGGCCGATCGCGACTGGCGCATCGAGGCGAAGACACTGCGCTGGGATTTCGTGCCCGCTGCCGAAAAATGACCATCGCGCTCTGGGTTGTTGCCGGGCTCGGCGCCATGCTGGTTTTTCTGCTGGCCTCGGCCAGCGCTGATACCGCACTGTTCTCCCGCCATACGACCTTGCTGATCGGCATGAATGCGCTGGCAGCGCTGGTACTTCTCGGTCTGGTCGTCGTGCAGGTACGGCGGTTGTTCCGCGAATACCGCACCGGCGTGTTTGGTGCGCGCCTCAAGTCGCGGCTATTGCTGACACTGGCACTGATGGCGGTGGTACCAGGGGTGCTGGTGTATGCGGTATCGATGCAGTTCGCGGTGAAAAGCATCGACTCCTGGTTCGACGTGCGCGTCGAGGCGGCACTTGAAGGCGGGCTTGATCTCGGTCGCGGCGTGCTCGATGCGATGAAGAACGACCTGCTGACCAAGGGGCGCACCATGGCCTATGATCTCGCCGACGCGCCGGTAGCCGG
>CAJBAP010000479.1 GCA_903950295.1 uncultured Rhodocyclaceae bacterium | reverse complement strand
TTTTCGGCCCTACTCGTAAAGCATCAAATCCGCCACCGCATTCGCCCAACCGGCGAACTGCGGTACGGCAAACAGCGGCTGGCCAATGCCGCGATGCATGTCGGAGATGAGCATCACACCCATCTCGCGCTGCGGGAAGCGTTGCGCGTAGTCGAGGATGTTGCCCCAGACTACTTTGGCATCGGCATCGCCCAAGGTGTTTTTGGCCCGCATGGCGCGCCCTGCCAGTGCGGCAGCTACGGCATATTGCAGGTCGATCTCGCTGGGCACGGGCATTTCCTGCCCGGCACAGATGGCGTCGAGGTCGGGCAGACGGTCGAGGCTGTCGACGAAGGCCGCACATTCGATGCCGGCCGCCTGGCCGACGCAAGCAGCCAACGCACCGGCCAGCAGTTCGGGGTGATCCTCAAATTTTTGCAGTGCACGGTGGGCAAATTCCCATGAGCGTGGGCTGGGGAAAGCCATTTCACCACCGGCGTTCTTGGCCGGGTCGAAATCGAAAATCAGTTCGGGTTTGAAGCGCAGGAAAGCGACAATGCGTTCGTCGATGCCGTTCGCGTACGCCCAGTGCGCCCAGTCATCGAGATTCACATCGACGGTGAAGTGCGAGAAACGGTTGGCCAGCGGCGCCGGCATGGCGTAGGTGACACCGCGGTCGCCCTGGCGGTTGCCGGCAGCGAAGATCGCCCAGCCCGGCGGCACGCGGTAATCACCGAGGCGGCGGTCGAGAATCAGCTGATAAGCCGCCGCCGAAACCGCCGGCGGCGCCGAGGTGATCTCGTCGAGAAACAGGATGCCCGAAGGCCAGTGACGATCAGCATCGGGCAACATGGTCGGCACCGCCCACTGGACGACATCGCCGACGCGAAAGGGAATGCCGCGCAAGTCAGAGGGCTCCATCTGCGACAGGCGAATGTCGACCACCGGCACACCATGACGCGCGGCAACCTGGGCAACGATCTGCGATTTGCCGACACCCGGCGGCCCCCAGAGCATCACGGGGGTATGGTGACCAGCGGCGGTACTGAGAAATTCGCGGTCGAGGATGAAAGCAAGTTGGGCGGGACGCATCAGAGCACCTGCGTGATCAGTTGATCGGCTGACAGACCGGCGTCAGTCAATGCGCGACTTGCCATCTCGACAAAACCCGCAGGACCCACCACATACACATCCCGCCCCACGAAGCCGTCTTCAGCCAGCATGCGCTGTACCGCGGCTGCGCCAGCGGTTTGCGCATCGGCCGCCGTCAGGGTGACATAGCTGAAGGTTTCCAGGGCGTCGGCCCAGGCCCGGCACTGGTTTTCGAGGTAATGACCATCGGCACGCGTTGCCGCCCAGACCAGCCGGATCATGCCCGGCATGTCGGAAGCCACGGCATGTTCGACCAGGCTCCGCACCGGCGCAAAACCCGTATCGCAAGCGACGAAAACAATATCGTTGGTCGATTCTTTCTTCAGTATGAAATCGCCAAAGGGGCCAAATACGCTCACCGGATCGTTGGCTTTAAAGGCGCCGGCGAACAAGCGGTGGGCAAATTCGTCGCCTTGGTCACTCTGGTCGCGGCGGATGTGGAACAACAAATTGCGGTCGTCGCAGGGGCAGGAAGCAATCGGATAATCGCCACGGAAGTTGGCGGTACTGCCGGTAACGCTGAGCGTCACGCCCTGCCCCGCCAGAAAACGCAGGCGACTGGTGCGCGGCGTTTGCAGGTGCAGCAGCATGATGTCGTCCGTGAGTGGCGTCACGCTCCGCACCTTGGCGACGATATCCTGCTCCGGTATATCGTCCGGCGAGGTCGCCTCGAGCATTTCGATCACCAGGTCGGATACTGCCGTGTGCGAGCACAACAGTGCATAACCCTGCGTGCGTTCGTTGGCGGAAAGCGGATAGTCGCTGTGCAGCGTCTGCTTGACCTCGCCTGAAATGATGCGCGCCTTGCACAGCCCGCAGTTGCCGTTGCCGCAACCGTATGAGGGAGCGAGGCCAGCGCGCAGCGCCGCCTTCAACACCGTCTCGCTACCCTCGACGAAGAATTCGTGGCCCGAAGGTTTCACCGTCACATGCGCCGTCATCACGCGCAGCATGTCGTCCATTACCGCCAGCGTGTCGGTCGGCTCCTCACTGCCCAGCACCCCGGCCAGACCCTGATCGAGAAACTCGCCCAGGTCGGCCAGTTGATCGGAAGCCGAAGCGTGCGCCATGTGGTCGATGCGTTCGCGCAAGGCTTCGATGAGGTCGTGGTAATGGGCCAGATGCTTGCGCACATCGTCCAGTTCCTCGCTCTGCGCCGCCAGCCGCTGCGCCAGGATTTCCTGATTCGGCAGGATGCGCTCGCGAATGCGCTTGCCGAAGGCCTCCTCGCGAATTTTGGTAATGCGCTCAAAGGCGCCGGAATCCTCCAACCGCACTTCGGGATAGAGCTTGAGCAAGTCGGCTGTGGAAACCATGCCATCGTGCGACGGCAGGGCGCTACTGGCAATGTGCTTTTGCATGTCCGCGCGCGTCAAGCCAAGCAAATGCGCCGCGCGCGAAACTGTCAGCAGTTGGGACATGGGGTATCTCCTCTGTCAGTCTTTTTCAGGTTTTTTATAGAGGCCGATGATACCCAATCGCCGCACGAAACCACGGGCGGCAGCACTTGGCTGCGACATATATATTGTAATAATATCTACAATAATGTAGAGTACTTTACATGATTGAACTCGTCGAATGGCTCACCCTTATCACCACCCTGCCTGCCCGCAACACCGCCGCGCGCATGCGGCTATGGCGTGCCATCAAGGCGCTCGGCTGCGCCACCTTGCGCGATGGCGTCTATCTGCTGCCGGCACGTGAAGATACCGATCCAACATTGCGAACACTGGCGGATGAAGTGCGCGCCGCCGAGGGCAGTGCCGAAGTGCTGCACATCGCGGCCAACGGTGCGCAGGATGCCGCGTTTCGCCAGTTGTTCGACCGTAGCGCCGAGTATGGCGCGCTGATTACCGCGATACGCGCAGCAACGCTGGATGAAAAATCGCTGCGGCGTCTGACGCGCGATTTCGCTGCGCTGGCCGCCACCGACTACTTCCCCGGGGCAGCACGCGATCAGGCACGGCAGGCGCTGGACGAACTGACTGCGCGACTCTTACCTGGTGAGCCACACGCCTCCACCGGCGCCATACGCCGTCTCGCCAGCGCCGACTTTTTGGGGCGCACTTGGGCCACTCGCCGGCATCTCTGGGTCGATCGCATGGCGTCGGCCTGGCTGATCCGGCGCTTCATCGACCCGCAAGCCAGCTTTCTCTGGCTGGTAACACCCGCCGACTGCCCGCCCGACGCACTGGGTTTCGATTTCGACAGCGCGACCTTCAGCCACGTCGCCCCGGCCAACCGTGCGGCCGAGCGCGTCACCTTCGAGGTACTGACGCTGAGCTTCGGCCTCGATGCCGACCCTGCCATCGCCCGCATCGCCACCATCGTGCATTGTCTCGACGTGGGGGGGGCGCCGGTAGCAGAAGCCGCAGGCATCGAAGCCGTGCTGGCCGGCCTGCGCGCCACTGCCCCCAATGACGACAAGCTGCTCACAGAAGCAGGTCGCGTGTTCGACAGCCTGTATCAAAACTACAAACAGGAGCCCCCCCATGACTGAGGCAGCCATCCCCACCACCCCACCGCCCGCCCCGACGCTGGGTGAAGCCTTCAAATACTGGCTCAAACTCGGCTTCATCAGCTTCGGCGGCCCCGCCGGGCAGATCGCGATGATGCATCAGGAGTTGGTCGAACGCCGGCGCTGGATTTCCGAACATCGCTACCTCCACGCACTCAACTACTGCATGTTGCTGCCCGGGCCGGAAGCGATCCAGCTCGCCATCTACATCAGCTGGCTGATGCACGGCGTCAAGGGCGCGGTGATGGCCGGCGTGCTGTTCTTCCTGCCCGCCTTCGTGCTGCTCTCGCTGCTGGCCGGTGTCTATCTGAACTTCGGTGACGTGCCTGCGGTGCAGGGCATCTTCTACGGTATCAAGCCGGCGGTGGTCGCCGTGGTGCTGTTCGCTGCCTGGCGTATCGGCAGCAAGGCGCTGAAGAATGAAGTGCTGATGGTGATTGCCGCGCTGGCCTTCGTCGGCATCTTTTTCTTCAAGCTCGACTTCCCGTGGATTGTGTTCGCTGCGGCCATTCTCGGTGCACTAGGCGGTGCTGCGGGCGGCAAATTGGCAGACAAGTTCAAGGCCGGTGGCGGCCATGGCGCCTCCAGCAAGGCTTACGGCCCGGCGATCATCGACGACGACACGCCACCACCCCCACACGCGCAATTCACCTGGGCCAAGCTGGTGGTAACCACACTGATCTTCCTTGCCATCGGTGCGGCATCGCTGCTGGTGCTGCTCGGGAGCAGTGATCTGTTCAACATGGGCGAGTTCTTCATCAAAGCCGCATTCCTGACTATTGGTGGCGCCTACGCGGTGCTGCCCTACGTCTACCAGGGCGCGGTCGAGCACTTCGGCTGGCTCACCGGCCCGCAGATGATGGACGGCCTGGCGCTCGGCGAAACCACGCCCGGCCCGCTGATCATGATCGTCACCTGGGTCGGCTATATGGGCGGCGTCACCAAGTCGGTACTCGCCAATCCTGTCGCAGCCGGTCTCGCCGGTGCAACAGTGGCGACCTTCTTCACCTTCCTGCCGAGCTTCTGGTTCATCATCGCTGGTGGGCCCATGATCGAGTCCACGCGCGGCGAACTCAAATTCACCGCCCCGCTCACCGCCATCACGGCAGCGGTCGTCGGGGTGATTCTGAACCTTGCGGTCTTCTTCGCCTGGCACACCTTCTGGCCGCAGGCGACCGACGCCACACCCTTCGCCGGAACCTTCGATGCCATCCCCGTCGTCATCGCCGCCGCATCCTTCATCGCCCTGTGGAAATACAAGGCCGACATCATGAAGGTGATCGGTATCTGCGCCGTGCTGGGGTTGGGGCTATCGTTCATTCGTTAGGGGCCAAAATGCACAACGACCATGCCATCGATCCGGCCGACATCAAGCTGCTGCAGGATGCCGGACTCTCCGCCGAGGACCTCGACCATTCGCTGAAAGTTGCCGGGAAGGCGCTGGAAATCGCACGCCGCGTCGTAAGCTGCAGCGGGAAGCAGGTCGATCTTGAACTGGTCGGTCGCGGCGCGCTATTCCACGATCTCGGCAAAGCCAAGACCCATGCCATGGAGCACGGCAAGATCGGCGCCGAAATGGGCGCGGCGCTCGGCCTGTCCAAAGAGATCACCGACATCATGGAGAAGCACATCCGCGGCGGCCTCAGTGCCGGGGAGGCGATGGAACTGGGCCTGCCGGCGAAGGACTACACGCTGCATACGCTCGAAGAGCGCATCGTCATCTACGCCGACCGGCTGGTCGACATCCTCTGGGATGGCATCGTCACGGTAGCTTCGCCGCAGGATGCCGAGGACCGCTTCATGGCGATCCTCGAAGGCAACATCAAGTACGGCAAGAACGCGCAGACGCTGGAACGCTATCGCGGCTACCACACCGAAATTCAAAACCTGATGAAAGCCACATCATGAAATGGATCACACGTGAACGCCCCAAGATCGACCGTATAGCCTGCCCGTGGCTGATCGCACGTTTCGTTGATAAGTCGCCCGAATTTCTCTACGTCCCTGGCGGCGATGTGATGCGTGTTGCCACCGAGACCGGCGCGATTCCCTACGACGTCTCGGGTGTCGAACTCGGCCACCATGGCGACCACTGCAGCTTCGATGCCTTCATCGCGAAATACAAGATCGACGATGCCGCATTGAACAAGCTTGCGCTCATCGTCCGCGCGGCCGACTGCGGCGCCCCGCAGCTGGCCAAGGAGGCCGCCGGCCTGGTGGCCATCTCGAAGGGGCTATCGTTGAATTTCGAGGACGATCACGAGATGTTGAAGCAGGGCATGGTGATGTACGACGCGCTCTATGCCTGGTGCGCAGAGACACCCCTGAAGCAGTTGGGAAAACTGTTTGGCTTCAGATAGCCTCATTCATAAATCACACCCGAAACAAAGCCGCCACCTTTTCCCGGTCGGGGTTGAGGACGACGCCTTTTTCCGTAATCAGGCCGCTAACCAGTTCGGCGGGC
>CAJBAP010000478.1 GCA_903950295.1 uncultured Rhodocyclaceae bacterium | reverse complement strand
TCTGGTTCGGGCGGCGGATCGTGGCGCGGCTGCTGAGCAGTGTCGAACGCGCCGTGATTGCGCTCGGCAACAATCTTCTCGAGCGACAAATCCGCATCAAGGGACCCGATGACCTGCGCTGGCTCGGCAAGCGCCTCGACTGGCTCAGGCGCAGGATGCTGGCACTGGAAGAAGAGCGCACGCGCATCCTGCGGCACATCTCCCACGAACTCAAGACGCCGCTCGCTGCGCTGCGTGAAGGCGCCAGCCTGCTCAGCGAAGGTGTCGCGGGGCCGCTTTCGCCGCAACAAGAACGGATTGCCCATATCATGCAGGGCAACGCCTTGCGGCTGCAGGGGTTGATCGACGGCCTGCTCAGGCTGCAGCAGGCCGAACATGCCCGGGAATTTATCGAACCGGTGGCGCTTCGACTCGACGAGCTGATCCAGCAGATCCTGGCCACGCACAAACTCGCCGCACGGGACAAACAGTTGCACATTACCGGCACGCTCGCACCACTGACGGTGGCAGGCGGCCACGAAGAGGTAACGACCATCATCAACAACCTGATCTCGAACGCGATCAAATTTTCTCCGGATGGCGGTTCGGTGCGGGTCATGCTGACCCGCGATGACAAGTTGGCCGTTCTCGACGTCATCGACGAAGGCCCCGGCGTACCGGAAGACGACCGCAAGAAAGTTTTTGAGCCCTTCTACCGCAGCCCAGGCACGAAGAGCGTCGCCGGCGTCGGCCTGGGCCTGGCGATCGCGCGCGAGTTTGCTACCGCACATCGCGGGTCACTGGAAATCCTGCCCACGCCTGTCGGGGGACACTTCCGCGCCACGCTGCCCTTGCCGGAAATGACCGCATGAAGCTACGCCGCAATTGCGCAGCGCTGGTTGCCGTACTTGCCCTCGTCGGCTGCGCAGCCACACCCGCGCCCAACCGCGAGGCGCGCGAAGTCATCGAGTTGCTCGACTACTACGGTCACCTCGCCACCCTGCCGAGCAACGAGCAGCTGCGCGCCTACCAGGACGCCCTGGCGAATTTCGAACAGCAGCCCGGCGATATGCAACGCCTGCACCTCGCACTGGCGCTGGCCTTGCCGCGCGTGCCATGGCGTGACGATGCACGCGTATTGCAGCTGATCGAGAGCATTGCGGAAGCCCCGATCGATCACGCCTCGCCCCGCCGCGATCTTGCGCTGATATTGCACAATCTGGTCAGCGAACGGTTGCGCCAGACACGGGATGAACAGCGCAAGGCGGAAGACATGCAGAAGCGGCTGCAGACCCTTCTCGTCGAACGACAGCGCCAACTGCAGGACGAGCACCGCCGGGTCGAAGACTTGCAGGAAAAGCTCGATGCCCTGCGCACCATCGACCGCGACACGCGTCACAAGACGCAACATCGATGAACGCCGCAGCGCCAATCACCGCCGGTGCATCCGCCCGGATCCTGGTCGTGGATGACGACCCCGACTTGCTTGACCTGATCGGCATGCGCCTCACCTCGGCCGGCTATCAGGTAGCGCTCGCCGCGTCCGGGCTCGAAGCGCTGGCCATATTTCGGGTCGAACGGCCACGTGCGGTCGTCACCGATCTGCGCATGGACGGCATGGACGGACACGCCCTTTTCGAGCGCTTGCACGCGGAGGCCCCCAGCGTGCCGGTGATCATCCTCACTGCCCATGGCACCATTCCGGATGCCGTCGCCGCCACCCAGCGCGGCGTCTTCAGTTTTCTCACCAAGCCTTTCGACGGCCGCGAGTTGCTCGCGCGGGTCGCCGCAGCGGTGGCACTCTCTCCATCGATCGGTCAGGATCAGGATGATGCGGCCTGGCGCAAAAACATCATTTCGACCAACGCGCTGATGGATGAGTTATTGCGCGGTACACGACGCTGCGCCGATACCGATTCGCCGTTACTGCTGCTCGGGCCACGCGGCAGCGGCAAGGAACTGCTGGCCCGGGCCATCCATGAGGTCAGCGCGCGCGCATCCGAACAATTTTGCGTCATGCGCTGTGGCATGGCAGCGGAGTTCAGGGAAGAGGAGGCTGAATTTTTTGCTGTGCTCGAACAGGCGCGCGGCGGCACGCTGTTTCTCGACGATATCGGCCAGATTGCCCCCACGCTGCAGACCCGGCTTCTTCCGCTGGTCGTGGAGGCTGGCTTGTTCGCCACGCCAACGCGGGTGACGCGCATCATCGCCGCCACAGTCACGCCGCTGGATCCGGAAATCCACGCCGGTCGTTTTCGCGCCGACCTTTTCTACGGCCTGCAACGCAACGTACTGAGCATTCCCGCATTGAGCAGGCGGCGCGAAGATATTCCCCTGCTGGTTGCCCATTTCACCTCCGGCTGGGCGACGCATTCAGCCACAAAGGGGGGTGGATTTTCTCCCGAGGCACTGACACTGTTGTGCGAGGCCCCCTGGCCGGGAAACGTCCGGCAGTTGCGCAATGTTGTGGAGCAGGCGCTGGCGCTGGCGGTCGTGCCACTGGTACCCGCGTCCTTGGTGAAACGTCTGCTGCATGAAGACAACGAACGCGAAATGGCGGCTTTCGACGACGCCCGCAAAGCTTTCGAATACGACTACCTGATCAAACTGCTGAAAGCCACGTCCGGCAATGTGGCCCAGGCCGCCCGCATCGCCCAGCGTAACCGTACCGAGTTCTACAAGCTGCTGGCGCGGCACGAAATCGATCCAGGAGCCTTCAAGCAGGGGCGAAAGTGAATAGGCCGGAACTGCATACCTTCCTTTCTTCAAGCTATACTTCTTTTCGACGTGCCACCGAGAAATAGAACTCCGAATTCGTAATTTCCTGAGGAGAGAAGCATGCGACTCAAAGTACTCACCGCCACGCTATGCGCCGTCAGCCTGCTCGGCGCCTCGCCCGCGTGGGCTCAGACAGATATCCAGTGGTGGCATTCGATGGGAGGCGCGCTCGGCGAGGCGCTCAACGGACTGGCGACCAAGTTCAACGAAAGCCAGACGGATTACAAGGTCGTCCCCGTCTACAAGGGGCAGTACCCCGAGTCGATGACGGCCGCGATCGCGGCTTTCCGCGCCGGCAATGCGCCGCACATTTTGCAGGTGTTCGAGGTCGGTACCGCGACCATGATGGCCGCCAAAGGCGCAATCGTCCCGGTGACCAAGCTAATGGAGGACGCCAAGGAGCCGTTCGATCAGAACGCCTACCTGCCTACCGTGACGGGCTATTACTCGGACATCAAGGGCAACATGCTGTCCTTCCCCTTCAACAGTTCGACGGTGTTGTTCTACATCAACAAGGATGCCTTCAAGAAGGCCGGCCTGGAGCCGGTGGCACCGAAGACATGGAAGGAACTCCTTGCCGCCGCCGAGAAGCTGAAGGCAGCCGGTCAGCAGTGCGTCTATACCACCAGTTGGCCTTCCTGGATGCACATCGAGAACTTCAGCGCCTGGCATAACGTGCCGATCGGCACCAAGCAGAACGGCATGGGCGGCTTCGACACCGAATTCACGATCAATTCGCCACTGCATGTACGCCACGTCGCGATGCTCGGCGACATGGCGAAGAATGGACTATTCACCTACGCCGGACGCACCAACCAGGGTGACGCCAAGTTCTACAGCGGCGAGTGCGCAATGTTTAGCGGCAGCGCAAGTGCCATGGCGGGCATCAAGAAGGCGGCCAAGTTCGAATGGTCGGTCAATTTCATTCCCTACCACGACGACGTGAAGGATGCCCCGCAGAACTCGATCATCGGCGGCGCATCGCTGTGGGTCATGGGCGGCAAGAAGCCGAACGAGTACAAGGGCGTGGCGAAGTTCATGGCCTTCCTCTCGCAACCCAGGATCCAGATGGAATGGCACACCACCACGGGCTACGTGCCGATCACGCGGGCGGCCTACGAAGTAACACGGGCAGCCGGCTTCTACGAGAAGAATCCTGGTGCCGACATGCCGGTAAGGCAGCTCACCAACAAAGCACCGACCGCGAACTCGAAGGGCCTGCGCTTCGGCAACTTCGTGCAGGGCCGCGAGGTGATCGAGGAAGAACTTGAATCCGTGTTCGCGGGCAAGAAAGACGCCAAGACGGCAATGAACGACGCGGTAACACGGGGCAACGAGATCCTGCGCAAGTTCCAGGCGGCGAACAAGTAAAGTTCGTCACACCAGTTCGCAGATACGCCGAACGGAATGGAAAAACGCGTAGTCTTCCGCTCGGCGTGGCTGCCCTACTTGCTGCTGGCGCCTCAACTCGTCATCACGGTGGTGTTTTTCTTCTGGCCGGCTGGACAGGCGATCTGGTATTCCTTCCATTTGCAGGACGCGTTCGGTCTGCACAGCGAATTCATCTGGTTCGACAACTTCACGTCGCTGTTCCGCGATCGGCACTATCTGGAGTCCTTCAAGACCACCGCCGTGTTCAGCGTATCCGTGGCCGGCCTCGGCATCGCGATTTCGCTGCTCCTCGCCACCATGGCCGACCGGGTGGTGCGCGGCGCACTCATCTACAAGACGGTCCTGATCTGGCCTTACGCGGTGGCGGCGGCGGTCGCCGGGGTGCTGTGGGCGTTCCTGTTTGCGCCGTCCATCGGCATCGTCACTTACGTGCTGAAGGGCTTCGGCGTCGACTGGAACTGGATCATCAAGGGCGACCAGGCGATGCTGCTGATCATCATTGCATCGGTATGGAAGCAGATCAGCTACAACTTCCTGTTCTTTCTCGCCGGGCTGCAGTCGATCCCGAAGTCGCTCATCGAAGCGGCGGCGATCGACGGTGCCGGGCCGGCGCGGCGCTTCTGGACCATCGTGCTGCCGCTCCTGTCGCCGACCGCCTTCTTCCTGCTGGTGGTCAACATCGTCTATGCCTTCTTCGATACCTTCGGCGTGATCGACGCCACCACGCAAGGCGGGCCGGCACAGGCAACCCAGATACTCGTTTACAAGGTTTACCACGACGGTGTGAAGTCGGCCGACATCGGCGGCTCGTCCGCGCAGTCGGTGATCCTGATGATCATCGTGATCGCGCTCACCGCCGTGCAATTCAAATATATCGAGCGGAAGGTGCAGTACTGATGGGCGGCCCATGGTAGAGAAGCGGCCGCTGCTCGATTTCATCACGCATGCCGTCCTGATCGTCGGCGCGTTCGTGATCGCGTTCCCGCTCTACGTGACCTTCGTGGCCTCCACGCTGTCGCTCGAGGAGATCATGTCGGTGCCGATGCCGCTGCTGCCAGGCAGCCATTTCATCGAAAACTATTCCCAGGTGCTGTTCGCCGGGTCGACCGGGGGCTCAAGGGCAGCGGTACTGGACATGCTGTTCAACAGCACGGTGATGGCCCTGGCAGTGCCGCTGGGCAAGATCACCATCTCGATCCTCTCGTCGTTCGCCATCGTCTATTTCCGCTTTCCGCTGCGCAATTTCTTTTTCTGGATGATCTTCGTCACCCTGATGTTGCCGGTCGAGGTGCGCATCATCCCGACCTTCAAGGTGATGGCTGACCTCGGCCTGCTCAATACTTATGCCGGTCTGACACTGCCACTCATTGCCTCGGCGACCGCGACCTTCCTCTTCCGCCAGTTCTTCATGACCATTCCGGACGAGTTGGCCGAGGCGGCACGCATCGACGGCGCCGGGCCGATGCGCTTCTTCTGGGACGTGGTGCTGCCGCTATCCAAGACCACCATGGCGGCGCTCTTCGTCATCCAGTTCATCTACGGCTGGAACCAGTACCTGTGGCCGCTGCTGATCGCCAGCGAGGAGTCCATGTACACGGTGGTGATCGGCATCAAGCGCATGCTTGTCGGCGGCGATGCGGCCAACGAGTGGCAACTGGTGATGGCGACGGCGATGCTGGCCATGCTGCCGCCGGCGCTGGTGGTGGTGCTGATGCAGAAGTGGTTCGTCAAGGGCCTCGTGGAAACAGAAAAATGAGCGAACAATAATGGCCAAGGTATCAATCCGCAATATTCACAAGTCTTTCGGCGCCGTCAAAGTGATTCAGGGCATCGACATCGACATCGGCGACGGCGAGTTCGTGGTGATGGTCGGTCCTTCGGGCTGCGGCAAGTCGACGCTGCTGCGCATGGTGGCGGGGTTGGAGACGATCACCTCCGGCGAGATCGCCATCGGCGAGCGCGTAGTGAACGACCTCGAACCCAAGGATCGCAACATCGCCATGGTGTTCCAGAACTATGCGCTCTATCCGCACATGAGCGTGTACGGCAACATGGCTTACGGCCTGAAGATACAGGGGCGATCCAAGTCCGACATCGACGAGCGCGTCAAGCGCGCGGCAGAGATCCTCGAACTCGGCCCGTATCTCGATCGCCGGCCGCGCGAACTCTCCGGCGGTCAGCGCCAGCGCGTGGCCATGGGCCGCGCCATCGTGCGCGAGCCGGCGGTGTTCCTCTTCGACGAGCCGCTGTCGAACCTCGATGCCAAGCTGCGGGTACAGATGCGCGCCGAACTGCAAGCGCTGCACCGGCGCCTGGCGACCACCAGCCTGTATGTCACCCACGACCAGGTCGAAGCGATGACCATGGCGCAGCGCATGATCGTGATGAACGCCGGACGCGCCGAGCAGATCGGCGCCCCGCTGGATGTCTATGCCCGACCGGCCACGACCTTCGTCGCCGGCTTCATCGGCTCGCCGCCGATGAATCTGATCCCGACGCAGCGCAACGGGCAGGACATCCTGCTCGGCATTCGCCCCGAGCATCTCGAACCCTGCGCACCGGGCGAGGCAATGCTGACGGTGGACGTCGATCTGCTGGAGCCGCTCGGCAGCGATACGCTGGTCTATGGCCGTCTCGCCGAGGGTGCGAGCGGCGCCCGCGTCGCGGTCCGCCTGCATCAATCCTTTGCCGCGCAAACCGGAAAGCTGGCGCTGCGCTATGACCGGGCGCAGGAACACCATTTCGATGCAAAGAGCGGACTGCGCATCGAGTCTTGAGTTGCCGCCCTTGATGTGTTGACCGGACTTAGTGGCCTGACAGAAACCGTTCCGCTTCCGTCACCGCCCTGAAGGCCGTGGCAATGGCGATGCCCGCTCCACTGCGCCCGCGAATCCAGTCCTGGTGGGCAAGAATGACCCCGGCGGCAAACAGGCGGTCATGGTAGCGACGACCCTCGCGGGTCAATGGCCTGAAGGAATCATCGACTTCGATGCCGGCCCGATGTATCGGGTGGCCGCGAGGATCCATGTAGCGCGCGCGGTACCAGTCGGACCGGTTTTCCGGCTGGGTCACCGGCAGGTCCAGCAAGTGCTCCCGAATTCCCGCAGGATGCGCTTCGAGCCCGCCGCTCAGGAAACGACCGGTGGCCAGGATGACCGCTTGCGCATGCACCCGGATTGACCCATAGCTGTCTTTCAGGGCCAGGGTCGCGCCAGCGGCGTCGAAACTCAGCGAAGTGACTCTTTGCTGGGGAATCAGGATCACCCCCCGTTGCGGCAACACCTGCTGAAACAGTTCGCGCAAGCGAATCCCCGGCACGGAAGGCGGCATGGTCGGAATTTCAAAGATTTCACGGCTCGTGAGGCGCTCCAGTTCGGCCCGCACATGGTCCGGGCGGTGCATGCCGAGGATCGCCGGGAGTCCGATAACCCTGGCCGATCCGGCAACGTCGCTCAACGCCTCAGCCAGCATTTCCCGGGTTGCCGGAACCTCCAGCGCCCGGGCCATGACTTCGGGATAGAGTTCCCCGCCGTCCATGCCGGGAAAGCTGATGCGCTGCGTAGTCAGGTTTGGCCAGCGATCTCGCAGATTGGCCACTACCTCGGCGCCGCTGAATCCCTTCAGGCCCCTGAAATCGACGATCACGCAGGACGTATTGGCGATCAGGGCGCGTGGCCCGGCCGCCATGGTGGCCGGCACACAGAGCGTCTGCTTGAGGGTGCCGACGGGGGTCAGCGCCGTGATATTTCCGGTCCCCGGCGCACTGTAGGCCAGCCCGCAGACGCCGAGAAAGTCCGTGAATTCGTCGAACGCCCGCTGAATATCGCCTGCGGGAACCCGGCAGAGCGGATGCTGCGGCTCTGCTTCACGCAAGCTATTCAGAGCCTGCCATGGGTCATCGACGACGCCCGCTGCGCCGTCGAGCTTGCCGATCAAGTCCAGGTAACCGGTGGTGTAGGCCACCGCCCCGGTATTGCCGACTTGCGCGGTGGCAATCTTGCGGTTGATGGCAAAGATCGACGCCGCAAAGCCGGCGATCCCCGAGCCGATCACCGCCAGTTGCGTGGTGAAATGTCGCGGCTCACGGCTCATCCATCATCCTTCAGCGTGTCGAGACCGAGCAGCCCGCAGTGCAGGGCTTCCGCAAGTTCCATCTGCGCCGCCTGCTGTCCCCAGATGACGCTGCGCTGCCCCTTGAAGCGTTCTTCGAAAAAATCCCGCATGTGCGCAAGACCGGTGGCATCCCGGTAGTAGCCCTGGTCATAAAGCCAGGAGCCGATGCGGATGCCGCAGAACGATCCCTGACAGGGGCCTTTCCCCACCCTGGAACGCAGGGCGATGGATTCGATAGCCCGTTCCTCTCCGCTACCCGGCGCATCGGCAAGGATCTGCTCGATCGCCGACTGGGGCACCATTTCGCATTCGCAGAGGATCGTGTCCCCCGGTCCCTTATCCTGATGCTGATGCCGGTGCCTCGGTGCGGGTCCGCTTTCGGTCCAGCTGCTGGCTTCGACATCAGGCAGAGGAACGGCGGCCGTCGTGCAAACCTGGTCGCTGCCAAGTCGGCCGGCGACGAGGTCGGCGGTCTTTTCAGCCATCAGGCGGAAGGTCGTGAGCTTGCCGCCGGTAATGGTGCAGAAATTACTCACGCCTTGCGATACGTGGTCGAACAGAGCGAAGCCGCGCGTCGCCGCGCGGTCGCTCACGTTTTCGGCAGCCTGCAGCAGGGGGCGAACCCTTGAAAAAGCCCGGATATAGCGGGCGCCGGCCAGCGCCGGGATCATCGCAGCTCCCTCCCGGATATTGCGATCGATTTCCTCCACGGTAGGCTCAACGTGTTCCAGATCGTCGGTGCGGATGGAGGTGGTGCCAAGCAAGGAAACCGTTCCCCCCGGCACCAGGATGTCGCCATCACCGGGAAGCCGGAGCCGGTTGACGACATGGTGCGTCAAGCGGTCATTGCTGACCAGGATGGTTCCCTTCGCGTAGAGAAGGTGCACGTCAGTACAACCCGCCAGTCGCGCGATGTTCATGGCCCACGCGCCGCCGGCGTTCACAAACTGCCTGGCACGGATCGTCAGCGGACGGTTGTGCAGATGGTCATGGCAAACGGCCGCGCGGATTTCACCCGCCGCCACCTCGAAGCGCAGGACCTCAGTATGCGGACGATAGGCGCTGTCGCTGACCTGACGGGCATGATCGACATTCAGCATGGCCAGGTGAAAGGGATCGATGGTGGCATCTGGCACCCGACAGGCCTTGAACAGCTTGTCAGAGAGCAGAGGTTCCAGCTTTCGCGCCGCGCCGGGACTCAGTTCCTCGCAGTCGATGCCGGCATTCCGGCAGAGCACCGGGAATTGCTCGGCAAACTCTACTGAATCCCCCTCGACCGCGACGAACAAGCCGCCGGTGGTTTCAATGCATTGCGGGGCAAGCTGCTTGAGCAGGGAATTTTCCCGGTGGCACTCCATCGCCGCATCGAGATCGGTTGAGACGTAACGCGCACCGGAGTGCAGCAGGCCGTGGTTGCCACCTGACGCGCCGGCGCACAGGTCGCGCTTGTCGATCAGCAGGCTGCGAATGCCCCGCAGCGCGAGGTCGCGCATGATGCCGGTACCGGTCACACCACCGCCGATGATGAGGACTTCAGTTTCGAGGATCGTTGCGTGGGAGGACATGGTTCAGCCGCGCAGCTCCGGGCCCAGATAGATGCGCTCGTTCTTGCCGAGTATCCCGAGGGAGAGGCAGATCAGCGTCCACAAATGCACGACCCCGTAGTGCCCGCCATAAAAGTGCCCGATGTCATGCATCTGCGAATGACAGTTATGGCAGGGCGTGAGGACATAGGCGGCGCCCGTGGCGGCGATTTGATCGAACTTGCGCTTGCCATAGGTCCGCCGGTGCTCCGTCATGCCCGCCTGCAGGAAGCCGCCGCCGCCGCCGCAGCAATAATTGGCGCTGCGATTCGGCTGCATGTCGATGAAGTTTTCATCGCCGACGAGGGTCCTGACAACGAAGCGCATGTCCTCGGCGATGGTGTCGCCATAGGCCTTGCGCACGATCATGCAGGGATCCTGCACGGTAAATTTGATGCCTCCGGAATTCCAGCGCGAATCGACCGGAAGCTTGCCCTCGCGAATCCATTGGGCGTACCAGGTGACGATGCTTTCGAGGCGGAAATTGGCCTGCAGGCCAAAGCGCTCGATACCGTGCCACATCGAGTAGTAGCTGTGGCCGCACTCGGTATTCAGCCACACCTCGCAGCCGAGCTCATTGACCGCATCGACCCGCTTGCGGATCACCTCGCGCCACGCATCTTCATTGCCCGAGAACATGCAGAAATTCTCCGCCGCCCAGCCTTTCGATGAATAGGTCCAGTCGGCGCCGACGACATCGAATATCTTCCACAGCGGAACCATTTCTTCCGGTTCGTTCATCGGTTCGCGGGAATTCTGGTTGACGAAGAAATGAGCTCCCTGCTTGTCGATCGGCGCCTGCAGGTGCTTGAAGTCCAGTTGCGT
>CAJBAP010000477.1 GCA_903950295.1 uncultured Rhodocyclaceae bacterium | reverse complement strand
TGGTGAGCACAAGCAGGGCTTCCATGCTGCTATTCTAACGGCTGCCATTTCACGGACGCCAACATGACCCCCAGCCAGATCGTCAAGTTTCTCGACCAGCATGTCATCGGCCAGGAAGAGGCCAAGAAGCAACTGGCCGTCGCTGTCTACACTCATTACAAGAAGATCGAACTCGCCGCACCCGAAAAGCTGGAGATCATCAAAAGCAATGTGCTGCTCATCGGTCCGACCGGCACCGGCAAGACGCTGCTGTGCGAAACCCTGTCGAAAGCGCTGGAAGTGCCGTTCATCACCGCCAACGCCACTTCGTTGGCGCAGAGCGAATTCGTCAATGAGGAAATTGAGGCGATCCTCCAGCGCCTCATCGACAAGGCTGGCGGTGACATCGAACGTGCCCAGCGGGGCATCGTCTTCATCGACGAGATCGACAAGCTGAAGGCCGTTAGCGGCGAAGGCGGCCAGACGCGCGTTGCCGGTGGCGAGCGCGTACAGCATGCGCTGCTGAAGATCATGGAGGGGGCGCCAGTCAAGTTGAAGAGCGCGCGCTATCTCGATACCGCGCACATCTTGTTCATCTGCGGCGGAGCCTTCGTCGGGCTGAGCGAGATCCTCGCCAAGACGCACACCTTCGGCTTCATTTCCACCGACGAGGGTGATAGTCGCGACAATCAGAAGGTGCTAGATCGCCTCAATGCCCGCGTCAAGCCGACCGATCTCTTCGAGTTCGGCCTGATTCCCGAATTCGCCGGACGCTTGCCGATCGTTGCCCGACTCGCCCCGCTCGCGCGCGAGATGCTGGTGCGCATCATGACCGAGCCGCGCAATTCGATCTTCAATCAGTTTCGACAAATCCTGCAGAACGAGGGGGTCGAGCTGAAGATTGATCCCGCCGTATTCGAGCAGATCGCCGATCTGGCCATGGAATACAAGGCCGGTGCCCGCAGCCTGCGCGGCATTTTCGAAGAGTTGCTGACCCCCGTGCTCTATCTGGTGCCCGACCACCCCGAGGTGAAGCAGGTCGTCATTGCATCCTTGTTCGAGAATGCACGCTTCATCGGCAGCACGGCAAAGCGCGATCAGTGACCATCCACTTTCCATCCCTATCTGCTTGCGTGCTCCGCGCATTTGCTTTGGCGCTGCTTTTCGTCTCGATTGCCAATGCTGCAGACGCTCAGGGGCGACGAGTAGCACTGGTGATTGGTAACGGGAATTACCAGCAGCCCGACCTACCCAAACTGCCGAACCCGGCCAATGATGCTGAAGACATCGCCAAGGTGCTGCGCGGTTTCGGTTTTGAAGTTATCGAGAGAAAGAATCAGACGCTCGAAGGGATGAATCAGGCCATCGCCGAGTTCGGCAGCAAGATCGGCGGTAGCGAAGCAGCACTGTTTTACTTTGCCGGACATGGCATCCAGGTCAAGAATCAAAACTACCTGATACCGGTGAATGCCAAGCTGGAAAGCGAAGCCGCTGTGCCCTACCAGAGCGTCAATCTCAATCAGATTCTTGATGAAATGGACAACGGCAAAAGTGGTGCCAATATCGTGATGCTGGATGCCTGCCGCAACAATCCGATCAGCGGCAGATTCCGCTCCGGCCAATCTCGTGGGCTAGCCAGCCCGGGCATTGCACCGAAAGGCACGGTGATCATCTACGCTACCGATCCCGGTAACGTCGCCGCCGATGGCAAGGGGCGCAACGGATTGTTTACGGCGGGGCTGTTGAGCGCCTTCAAGGGAAAAGACTTGAGTCTCGATGGCGTTCTGACGGCGGCCAGCGCCGAAGTCGAACAGGCCAGTGGCCAGACGCAGACACCCTATGTCAATGGCCCCAAGACCCTGCAGAAGAACTTCCATTTTCACGTCAGCGTCGATCCTGGCCAGGCAGAAATCGAAAAGACCTTCTGGCTCAGTATCGAGCGCAGTACCGATGCGGCGGATTTTTCCGCCTACCTGCAAAAATACCCGAAAGGCAGCTATGCGGCGCTGGCAGCAAACAGGCTAAATATGCTGAAGACCAATCCGCAGTCACCATCAGCAACGCCATCTGCATTGCCCGCCACGGCCTATGACGGTCACTGGGCTGTTTCGCTGGTCTGCGAGGATTTCCGAGACAACGGAAAGTTTGCCAAGGGCTACACATCCAATTTCTTCGTCGACGTCAAGGGAGGCCGCCTGAATGGGCAACTTGGGCAAGTCGGCATGCCGGCATCGCTGACAATGGTCGGTGTTATTCAAGCTGACGGTGCGGTTGCGATCGACGCCAATGGCCTCACCGGGAACCCGGATGTAACAGTCGGGCGTATTCGTTCAGGTACCCCATACTCTTATCGCATGCGCGGCGCCTTCACCCAAGCGATTGGAAAGGCAACGCGTATCGAACTGAGACCCTGCGAAGCTACGTTCTTCAAGAATTAGACGCGTTCCTCAGTGATGGCTGCTGACCAGTTCGGCATCTGTCTCCGCCAGGCGATCGACCAGAATGGTCATGAAGGCGCGGTTAAAGCTTAGCTGACAGCTTTCCGAAGCGCTGCCGAGCGCGTTGGCCTTGATCTTGAGCAGCGTCACCGGCGTGTTGGCCATCACGGTTGCCGTGCGCGCGATGGCGCCCTGGCGGATGTAGCACATCTCACCGAAGCAGTGCCCGGCCAGTTTGACGCCGAGGTCGCGCCCCCCTTTGGTGACGCGCACTTCGCCGGCGGCGATGATGAAAAAGAAATTACCATCATCACCTTCATGCACGAGATAGGTGCCGGCAGGGACGCGCCCCCAGACGCTGATGCGCAAGACCTCCCACAGCTCCACTTCGCCGAAATCCTTGAAGAAGGGCAGGTCGCGCAGCGCGTTGAATTTCTCGGTGTCGGAAATAGACTCCTGCGGCAAGTCGAGCGAGGCCAGCCGTGCGAGGTCGCGCGCGAATTCACGCCAGTTCTGATAGCGGGCGGCGAGATCCTTGTGCATGGCTTTGGCCACGATCTGCGTCAGCCGTTGCGGCAGCAAGGATCGCAGGCTGCGAATGTCGGGCGCTTCCTCGTTGAGGATCTTGTGGGTCAGCGCGTAATTGCTTTCCGCCTCGAAAGGCAGGCGGCCGGTGAGCAGCTTGAACATCACCACGCCGAGTGAGTAGATGTCGGTCTGGTGATTCAGCGCATCCATGCGCACCTGTTCAGGCGACATGTAGGACGGCGAACCGACGCCGACTACTTGCGTCGCATCGCTCTTGGTCAGCACCGCCGCGCCAAAATCGGCGATCTTCACGTCACCGTTCTGGCAGAGCATGATGTTGGCCGGCTTGATATCGCGGTGGATGATGCCGTTGCGGCTGGCGAAGTCGAGCGCCAATGCGCACTTGAAGATGATCTCGATCACCTTTTCCACCGGCAACAACTGGTCGGGCTGGCCATATTTCTCCAGCGTCTCACCATCCACGTACTCCATGACGATGTAGCAGTTTTCTTCGCCACGGGCCGCGTCATAGATGCCGACGATGTGCGGATGGTTGAGTCGGCCAGCGAGCGAGGCCTCGGTGGCGATCATCCGGCGGAAGGTCTGGCCGTGTTCGGGGTCGGCAATGAAATCGGTGCTGAAGTGCTTGATGGCGACCTGTCGCTCGGTGAAGGCGTCGTAGGCGAGATAGACACTGCTCGTCGCCCCGCGACCAAGCAGGCGCACGATCTCGTACTTGTCGATGTGAGAGGGTAAGTCGTCGTGCATTGCCTACTCGATGAACAGCGTCGCCGGCACTTCGAGATAGCCGCGCACGCACTGGATGAACCTTGCCGCATCCATGCCATCGACGACGCGATGGTCGAAGGACGAGGACAGGTTCATCATCTGACGTGCCACCACCAGACCGTTGCGGAGCATCGGTCGTTCGACCATGCGGTTGATGCCGACGATGGCGACCTCGGGATGATTGATGATCGGCGTGGACATGATGCCGCCGAGCGACCCCAGGCTGGTGAGCGTGATGGTCGAGCCGGAGAGTTCCTCGCGCGTGGCCTGGCCGCTGCGTGTCGCCGCGGCGAGCCGGACGATTTCCCTGGCGCAGGACCAGAGATCGTGCGTTTCGGCATGGCGCAGTACCGGCACCATCAGGCCGCTATCGGTCTGGGTGGCGACCCCCAGATGGACGGCACCATAACGGGTGATCATGTCGGCCGCATCGTCGTAGCGCGTATTGATCTGCGGAAAATCGCGGATGGCCAGCACCATGGCGCGGATCAGTAGGGGCAGCAGCGTGAGGTGGCCGCGACCGGTTGCGTAGTTTTCATTCAGGCGCACGCGCAGAGCTTCGCATTCGGTCATGTCGATTTCCTCGACATAGGTGAAATGCGGAATGTGCTGCTTGGCTTCCTGCATCTTCTGGGCAATCTTGCGGCGCAGGCCAATGACCGGGATCGCCTCCGTCCGATCCCCCGGCGCGGTTTGCACCGTACCGGGGGATACCGGCTGCGGATGGGCGATGCAGGCGTCGATATCCTCGCGCAGGATCCGTCCTCCCGGGCCGCTGCCGGCGACGGCGGTCAATGCGACGTCATGATCCCGGGCATATTGGCGCACAGATGGCGAGGCCAGCGGCTTCCCGCCGGCGGATAAAGTCGGCGTTGGCGGGACGGCAGGGACCGCCGCGGG
Organism: uncultured Rhodocyclaceae bacterium; assembly: GCA_903950295.1. The sequence continues at coordinate 2,321 of CAJBAP010000477.1, read as the reverse complement.
TGCCGCAGGTGCCGTGGGTTCCGCCGGTACATTGCCCCCGCCCGCAACTTCGATGCGGATCAGTTCAGTACCGACCGCCAGCACATCGCCGGCCTTGCCGCCGAGCGCGAGCACCTTGCCCGCGACCGGCGAGGGAACCTCCACGGTGGCCTTGTCGGTCATGACATCGGCGAGTGGCTGGTCTTCGACCACCATGTCGCCGGGCTGCACGTTCCATGCCGCGAGTTCGACTTCGGCAATGCCCTCGCCGATATCCGGCATCTTGATGATGTGTATGCCCATAGCGTTATTTCTCCATGGCCTGCTTGAACCCCGCCGCAACCCTGGCCGGGCCGGGGAAGTAGGCCCATTCCTGCGCATGCGGATACGGAGTGTCCCAGCCGGCGACGCGCACGATCGGCGCTTCGAGGTGATAGAAGCAGTGTTCCTGCACGAGCGCAACGAGTTCTGCGCCGAAGCCGCTGGTACGCGTGGCCTCATGCACCACCACGCAGCGACCGGTCTTCTTCACCGAATTCACGATGGTGTCGAGATCGAGCGGCCAGAGGCTGCGCAGGTCGATGATTTCGGCGTCGATGCCGCTTTCCAGCGCGGCCGCTGCGGAGACATGCACCATCGTGCCGTAGGTCAGCACCGTCAACTCATTGCCGGGGCGATACACGGCAGCGGTTTCGAGCGCCACCGTGTAGTAACCCTCCGGCACTTCGCCAAGCGGATGCTTCGACCACGGTGTTACCGGCCGGTCATGATGGCCGTCGAAAGGACCGTTGTAAAGACGCTTGGGCTCAAGGAAGATCACCGGGTCGTCGTTTTCGATCGAGGCGATCAGCAGGCCCTTGGCGTCGTAGGGGTTCGACGGCATCACCGTGCGCAGTCCGCAGACGTGGGTGAAGAAGGCTTCCGGGCTCTGGCTGTGCGTCTGCCCGCCATAAATACCGCCACCGCAGGGCATGCGGATCGTGATCGGCGCGGTGAATTCGCCCGCCGAACGGTAGCGCAGACGCGCCGCTTCGGAAACGATCTGGTCGGTGGCCGGATAAAAGTAGTCGGCGAACTGGATTTCGGCGACCGGCCGCAGGCCGTAGGCGCCCATGCCGACGGCAGCGCCGACGATGCCGCTCTCGGAGATTGGTGCGTCAAAGACGCGCGAACTGCCATATTTCTTTTGCAGGCCTTCGGTACAGCGGAACACGCCGCCGAAGTAACCTACATCCTCGCCGAAGATCACGACGTTGGGATCGCGTTCCAGCATCACATCCATCGCCGAGCGCAGTGCCTGGATCATCGTCATCGGCATGGTTTTCATTGTGTCTCCCATGGTCAGACTCCCAGTTCCTGCCGTTGCCGCAGAAGATGCGCCGGCATGTCCCGGTAAACATCCTCGAACATCGATGCCGCGCTATGCACATGGCCGTCGGCCAGCGAGCCGTAGCTTTCCGCCTCTTTCTGTGCGGCGGCCACTTCGGCTTCCAGTTCCTTTTGTGCTTCCTCGTGCGCTGCCTCCGACCATTCGCCGCTGACGATCAGGTGTTGCTTGAGGCGCACAATCGGGTCGCCGAGCGGGAAGTGCTCCCAGTCGTCGGCAGGACGGTATTTGGTCGGATCGTCGGAGGTGGAATGCGCGCCGCCACGGTAGGTCACCCATTCGATCAGGGTCGGGCCAAGGTTGCTGCGCGCGCGTTCGGCCGCCCAGCGCGAGGCGGCATAGACGGCGAGGAAGTCGTTGCCATCGACGCGCAACGAGGCGATGCCGGCACCGATACCGCGCGCGGCGAAGGTAGTGCCCTCGCCACCGGCGATGGCCTCGAAGGTCGAGATCGCCCACTGGTTGTTGACCACGTTGATGATCACCGGCGCCCGATAGACGTGGGCGAAGGTCAGTGCGGTATGAAAATCAGCTTCGGCAGTCGAGCCGTCGCCGATCCAGGCCGAGGCAATTTTCGTGTCGCCCTTGATCGCCGAGGCCATGGCCCAGCCGACCGCCTGAATTACCTGCGTCGCGAGGTTGCCGGAGATGGTGAAAAACCCCGCCTTGCGTACCGAATAGAGTACCGGCAACTGGCGTCCCTTGAGCGGGTCGCGTTCGTTCGACAACAGCTGGCAGATCAAGTCGACCAGCGATACTTCGCGCGCCATCAGCAGACCCTGCTGGCGATAGGTGGGAAAGCACATGTCGCCTGCGTCGAGCGCCAAGGCGTGCGCGACGCTGATGGCCTCCTCGCCCAGGCTCTGCATGTAGAACGAAACCTTCTTCTGCCGTTGCGCGATCAGCATGCGGGTGTCGAAGATGCGTGTTTTCATCATCGCGCGCAGGCCGAAAC
>CAJBAP010000476.1 GCA_903950295.1 uncultured Rhodocyclaceae bacterium | reverse complement strand
CTGATACGCGTCGGGTCGGTACAACCGCCCGCGCCACCGGTAGTTATCACCGGGATACCGTTCTGGCGGCATTGAACAATCAGTGCTGCCTTGGCGCGCACCTGGTCGATGCAGTCGATCACCACATCACACGTCGGCAGCAGTGTCGCCACATTTTCGGGCGACACGAATTCCTCGATGCCAGCCACCACGCAAGCCGGATTGATCTGCAGGATGCGTTCCTTCATCGCCAGCACCTTCGCCTGTCCCAGCGTCGTTTCGAGCGCCTGCGCCTGGCGGTTGATGTTCGACTCGGCCACATGATCGAGATCGACCAGCGTCAGCCGCCCCACACCCGAACGCGCCAACGCCTCCGCCGCCCACGAGCCCACGCCACCGATACCCACCACACAGACGTGCGCCGCCGCCAACCGCAGCAAACTGCCAGCGCCGTAAAGTCGTTCGATGCCGCCGAAGCGGCGGGCGTGTTCTGTGGGTTCCATTCAAGTCTGCAACCGCGTCGTGAAATTACAGAGGCTGCGCCGACTATCCGCGCAGGGCCACCCGCAGGACCAAATCCGAGTACAACGCCAGGGTGCCATCAGACGTCAGCAAGCGCGCCGGCTGGGCCTGTGCCTGCGCCACCAGCAGACGATCGAACGGGTCGCGGTGATGCCACGGCAGTCGGGCAACGGCGTAACAGTGTTCCGAGCATACCGGCAATTCGGTGAAGCCCGTCACCAGCGCCAGATGATGAATATCCTCGGGGAAGAAGTCGAAACCTTCCCGATTCAACGAGCGCTTGATGCCCACCTCCCAAATGCTCGCCGCGCTGAAAAATATCTCGTTCAGGGGGTCCCGCAGCAGACCAGCGACATCCAGCGGTAATCTTTCCGGTGCAATCGTGGCGGCAAGCAGGATATTCGTGTCGAGCAAATAAGGCGAACCGGACATCAGCGCCCATCCTCGAACATGGCCTGGATCTCGGCAGCGTTCGCCGCGTCGAAGCCCTCGGGCAAGGAAAATTTTCCTTTACCCAACCCCAGGGTGCGCGGCGTCAAGGTTTCGGTAACCAAAGGCACCAGACGCGCCACAGGCTTGCCGGCACGCGCAATGATGATCTCCTCGCCCGCAGCAGCCTGGTCGACAAAGCGGGAAAGATGGGTCTTGGCTTCGTGAATATTGATGGTTTGCATGGCAAGCCTTCCGATGGCAGAAATTGGACTTAGTTTAGTCCAGTCCAACCGAGACGTCTATCGCCGTCCCGCCAGCGCGACTTTTTACAGCCGGTCGAGCGGGCTGGTCACGCCGCGCCCGCCCTTGTTGAGCACATGCGTATAGATCATGGTGGTGGAAACATCGGCATGGCCTAGCAGTTCCTGCACCGTACGAATGTCCTGGCCGCTTTCGAGCAGATGGGTGGCGAAGGAGTGGCGCAGCGTGTGGGGCGTCGCCGGCTTGGCCAGGCGCGCGGCCGTCACGGCTTTTTTCATCGCCCGCTGCAACAGCTTCTCGTCGATGTGATG
>CAJBAP010000475.1 GCA_903950295.1 uncultured Rhodocyclaceae bacterium | reverse complement strand
GTTCTGCGCGGAGAGCTTCTGCCTGCCCCTCCCAAGGTGGCGGATGTGGCTCCGCGTGCCGTCCCGCCAGAGCCGACTTTTTCCAGGGCCATCGCACCGGCATCAATCACGCGCCAGCGCCCGGAGGCAACTCCTGGACTTCCCGTGTCCGCGGCCGTACAGGAGGCGGGCGGTGGTGTGCTGCCGCAGGAAACTGCAGCCCCGGCCCATGGGATGCTGACTGCTGATGTGGTTGTGGCAGAGTCTGCACCCGATCTTGCCGGCCTAAGGCAATTCCGCCTGTCGCTGGCCGGTGAGGCGCGCCGGTTTCGTCGCTATCCCGAAGCTGCCCGTCGCGCCGGACTGGTCGGTACTGCCGAGGTGCGTGTTGCGGTAGAGGCGGGCGGGTTGAAGCGGCACGCCAACGTTACCCGATCGAGCGGGCACGCGGCGCTCGACACGGCGGCGCTGGAAATGTTGCAACAGGCAGCCAGTCGCGCCGTCTTGCCAGAGTCTCTGCGTGGGCAGAGTTTCGCGGTGTTGCTGCCGGTGGTGTTCGAGGTGGAGGAGTAGTTGTTATAGAGGGGTGACCGATCCGCTGTGAAAGCCGAAGCTGCCGGTCGCCCGGTCGGCAAAGAAATGCTGCAAGGTCATGGCGACAGTGCGAAAAGCGATTTCCGCCCAGGGGATGCTGGCCTCATCAAATAGTGCGACCTCAAGGCTCTCTTCTCCGGGGGCAAAGTCAAGATCGAGCAGACGGGCGCGATAAATCATATGCACCTGATTGATGTGTGGCACGGAGATCATCGTGTACAAGGCGTCCAGAGCGATATTGGCGCAAGCCTCTTCGCGCGTTTCCCGCTCGGCCGCTTCCGCCACGGTCTCCTGATTTTCCATGAAGCCGGCCGGCAGCGTCCAGCAGCCGTGCCGCGGTTCAATGGCGCGGCGGCACAACAGCACACGGTCTTCCCAAACCGGCAGGGCGCCCACCACCAAGCGCGGATTGCGGTAATGAATCACACCGCAGCTATCGCAAACATGGCGCGGCAGGCTGTCGCCTTGCGGCACACGCACACTCACGGGCGCGGCGCAGGTACAGCAGAAATTGATTGCGGGCTCCATGGCGCGTCATTCTAGCGCGCTGTCAGACAACACAAAGATTAGGCTCGGTGATATAAAGACACTGTTACCAAACCTTGATTCGAGGGGCCATGCAGGCCGCAGACGACACTAGCCGCTTCAAGCTCGAAAAGCTGCAGGAACTGAAGGCGTTGGGTGATCTTCCTTCGCCAAAGGGCGCGGCTCTGGCTGTCATGCGGCTTACGCGCAAGGAAGGCGTCTCTACTGCCGAGTTGGCGCATATGGTGCAAACCGATCCGGCGCTGGTGGGGCGATTGATCAAGGCAGCCAACTCCTCGCAAACTGGCGCCCATCGCCCGGTGGCGGCGGTGCAGGAAGCTCTGATCATGCTGGGCATCCCGACGGTGCGTTACCTGGCCTTGAGTTTCTCGCTGCTGTCCGGTCATCGCAGCGGCCATTGTTCCAATTTCGACTATCGCCGGTTCTGGTCGTATTCACTGGCGTGTGCAGTTGCCACGCAAGCCATCGCGGCGCGCATCCGTGCCGCTCCGCCCGACGAAGCCTTCAGCGTTGGATTGCTCTGCCGCATCGGCGAACTTGCCTTGGCCACGGTGTTCCCCGCCGACTACGATCGGCTGCTGGGGCAGTTGGCGATCGATCGCTCCGTATCTCTCTCCGCCCTTGAGCAGAGCACCTTCGCCGTGACGCACAACGAACTGACGGCGGCGATGTTGCAGGACTGGGGCCTGCCGCGCATGTTTGTCGATCCGGTGTTCTCCCATGAGGAACCCGAGAGCGCCAATTTTTCGCCCGACTCACGCCAGTATTTACTGACCTGGACGCTGACCTTGGCGCGCCTGATCGCCGATATCTGTCTTGCCGCAGAACCCGAACGGCGTGGCCTGATGTCGAAGTTGTTCCTGCTGGGCAGCAAACTGTCGCTGGAAAGCGAAGCGCTGATCGCCCTGTGCGATCGGGTCGTGCACGACTGGCATGATTGGGCGGCCCAGTTGAATGTCGATGCTCAGGACGTTCCGCCTTTCGAGGAGTTGTCCAAGCCGCCGGCGGCGCCCGAGTTGTCACAAGCCGGCATGCCCAGCGCCGCCAGCTCAGAAGGTCCACTGCGGGTTTTGGTGGTCGATGACGACAACAGCATGCGCACCCTGCTGAAGGCGCTGCTGGCGCAATCCGGTTACGAGATATACGAGGCGAAGAATGGCCAGGAGGGTTTCGACAAGGCGCTCGAAATACGGCCGCAGATCATGATCACCGATTGGATGATGCCCGAGATGGATGGCATCGAACTGACCCGCGCCTTGCGCCAGACCAAACTCGGACGCGGCATTTACATCATCATCCTGACCGCGCTCGAGGCCGAGGAAAAACTGGTTGAAGCCTTCGATGCCGGCGTCGATGACTTCATGAACAAGCCGCTGAAGTCGAGGATTCTGGGCGCGCGTATGCGTGCCGGCCAGCGGGTGGTGATGCTGCAGCAGGAAATCGAGCGCGACCGCGAGGAGATCCGCCGCTTCGCTGCCGAATTGGCCGTGACCAACCGCCGTCTGCAAGAAGCCGCACTGACCGATGTGCTCACGGGTTTTCCGAATCGCCGCTATGCCATCGAGCGTTTTCAGCAGGAATGGCAGGCAAGCAACCGCAGCAAGCGACCGCTGGCCTGCATGGTCATTGACATCGACAACTTCAAGTCGATCAACGATACGTATGGACATGATGTTGGCGATGTCGTGCTCAAGCAGACCGCGCAGGCCATCAAGAGCGGCTTGCGTGCCCAGGACGTGATCTGCCGCACCGGCGGCGACGAATTTCTCGTGATCTGTCCCGAAACCGATCTTGCTGCAGCTCTGGTGTGTGGCGAGCGCGCCCGCAAGGCAGTGGCCGACGTACGGCTTACCACGGGTGTTCTCGAGCTCAAGGGCAGCATCAGTGTCGGCGTGGCGTCACGCGATCCAAAAATCATGGACATCGATGCCTTGATCAAATCTGCCGATGACGGAGTTTACAAGGCAAAACAACAAGGTAGAGACTGCGTGGCAAGCATCCAGGTGCTCGCCTGACTCATTGCTAACAGAAAATAATTATTAAAAACATAAGATAAGACCGGTTTTGTAAGGTTTTTTCTTACAAGGTGCTCCCATCCTATTCTTACAAAAGGATGGTCTTTCCGTTGATTTTCTTCTTGCGCGAAATTCGTGAAAATGCCATCACTGCCAAACGGGCATGCGCGGAAGATCTCCGCGCCCCGGAATGGCGGCAATGCAAGGAGCGCAAAGATGAAATCGACTGACACCTACAATGACATAAAGGAAGTCAATCTTGCCTACCTGATGCTGGCGCAAAACATGGTTCGTTCCGATCGGGAAGCCGCCG
>CAJBAP010000474.1 GCA_903950295.1 uncultured Rhodocyclaceae bacterium | reverse complement strand
CTCGCCCTGTTCAAGGAAAAGCGTGGCCTCACCCACCAACTGCGCCGCATGAACCAGTTCGACATTCTGGGTGCCTACCTGCCAGCATTCGGCCGCATTGTGGGCCGCATGCAGCACGACCTCTTTCATGTCTATACCGTCGACCAGCACATCCTCCAGGTCGTGCGCAATCTGCGTCGTTTTTCTCTGCCAGAGTTCGCTCACGAATATCCGTATTGTTCACGCCTGATGGCCGCATTTCCGCAGCGCTGGCGGCTGTATGTCGCCGCCTTGTTTCATGACATCGCCAAGGGTCGCGGCGGTGACCACTCACAATTGGGCAGTGGTGATGCCCGACGCTTTTGCCATGGCCACGGCATCACCAAAGACGATACAGCCCTGATCTGCTTCCTGGTCGAACACCACCTGACGATGTCGGCCTTTGCCCAGAAGCAGGATCTCACCGACCCCGATGTCATTCGCCGCTTTGCCGATCTCGTCGGTTCCGAGGAACGCCTTGCGGCACTGTATCTACTGACCGTATGCGACATTCGCGGCACCAGCCCCAAGGTCTGGAATGTCTGGAAGGCCAAGCTGCTCGAAAACCTCTACCGCATGACACGCCGTTTGCTCAGCGGCGAAACCGTCGCCCCCCTTTCTGGGCTGGAGGAGCGGATGGAAGATGCCCGACGCCTGCTGCGTTTGCGCGGCCTGCGGCCAGGCGTAGAAGCCATTCTGTGGGAGCAACTTGATACACCGTATTTCCTGCGGCATGACAGTGAAGAGATTTCCTGGCACACCCTCACGCTCTATTACCGGCCGGAAAGCCCAGAACCCGTTGTGCGCTCCCGCCTCAACCCCACCGGAGCCGGTCTTCAGGTGATGATCTACGCCAGTGACCAACCCGAACTGTTCGCCCGCATCTGCGGTTTCTTTGCCAGACTCGGCTACTCGATCGTCGATGCCAAAATACACACCACGCGGCATGGCTATGCGCTCGACAGTTTTGTCCTGCTCGACATGCACAACCAGTTGCCTTACCGCGACATGATCGGCCTTATCGACCACGATCTGGCGGAACACCTGAAACGTCAGCCACCACTGACCCCACCGCCACAAAGTCGTGTTTCGCGCCAGGTGCGACACCTCCCCCTGACCCCGGAAGTCTCCATCCGAGCCGACGAGAGCAGTAAAAACTACATTCTCTCCCTCACGGCGGCGGACCGTTCCGGCCTGCTCTATGCCATCGCCCGCACGCTGGCAAAACACGATGTGCGCCTATCCACCGCCAAGATCGCCACACTGGGAGAACGCGTCGAGGATACGTTCTTGATTAGCGGCACGGAACTCGGTAAAACGGCATCACTGGTACGACTTGAGCAAGAACTCCTGGAAATTCTGCACATCTGACACGGATCACCACCATGAGCTGGATACGCGAAGAATTCACCTTCCACGACCTGCAACGTCTGCTGTTCAAACTGGCTGAGCATGTCAAGGCGTTCCAGGGGCTGACACCGGCCGAAATAAGCGAGTTGCTCGCCCGTGCCGAGAAATGTTCCTTCGAGACCAACGCAGCGATTGTGAAAGAAGGCAGCGTCGGCAATCACATGTATGTCATCCTTGACGGGGAAGCTACCGTCTCGAAAAAGGGGCGTGACGGCGAGATTGAGCTGGCCCGCCTTTACTCCGCCGACAGTTTCGGTGAAATGACACTGGCCGACAACGAATCCCGCAGTGCCACGGTGACCGCGCTTTCGCCCTGCACGCTGGTTCGCCTTTCGGATCAGATCATGAACACCCGCCCCGAAATCGGCATGAAGGTCTATCGCAACATTGCCCGCGTATTGTCGGCCCGACTGCGCAGTGCCGACGAGGCACTAGCCTGGCGCCTGTAAAAAGTCGGCTCTGGCGGGACGGCAGAATCAGTCTGCCAGCAACACGGGGACGGTCGTGCTACTAGGCCGCAGCACACAAATGCTCGATTACCGAGCGAACCTTGCCCAAGGATTCCTCCAGCACCGCCTCGATGCGGTCGAAATGGATCGCACTGGCCGAATCCCCCCGCCCTGCGCCCCAGTTGGCCACGACACAGATCGCGGCATAGGCCGTTCCCAGTTCCCGCGCCAATGCAGCCTCGGGCATGCCGGTCATGCCTACGACGTCCGCACCATCCTTCTCCAGACGGTTGATCTCGGCCGCGCTTTCCAGCCGCGGGCCCTGGGTCGCCGCATACACCGCAGCTCCGGAAACCGACATCCCGGCTGCCGCGCCCGCACACAAGAGACGTTCGCGCAGGCTGCGATCGTAGGGTTCGGTGAAGTCGATATGCACCACGGGCGCCTCGCCGCCATCGAAGAAAGTGGCAGGTCGGCCTGAAGTGTAGTCGATGATCTGGTGCGGCACGACCAGTACCCCAGGCCCGAGATCGGCGCGAATACCGCCCACCGAAGCCACTGAAATAATACTTTCCGCACCGGCAGCTTTCACCAACGCCCAGATGTTGGCGCGGTAATTGACCCGATGCGGCGGAATGGTATGTCCATGGCCGTGACGTGCCAGAAACACCACCTGTTGCTGGCCGATGCGGCCATGGGTCAGCGTTCCGGAAGGTTCGCCAAAAGGGGTGCGTACCACTTCGCGCCGCGCTATTTCAAGACAAGATAAATGAGTGAGGCCGCTGCCGCCGATGATTGCCAACATTCCGCTGTCCCCTGTTCTCCTGTTATCGCCCGAGGGTTTCCCCTCAGGCAGCATGCTAGAATCCGCGCCCTTTTTGTCAGACTGCGCATTCAGCCGCGCCGCCCATCCCGATGTCCCGTCCCCTGCGCAATATCGCCATTATCGCCCACGTCGATCATGGCAAGACCACTCTTGTTGATCAACTGCTCCGCCAGTCTGGCACTTTCCGCGAAAACCAGCAGATGGTCGAACGGGTGATGGACTCGAACGACATCGAGAAGGAACGCGGCATCACGATTCTGGCAAAGAACTGCGCCATCGATTTTGAAGGCACTCACATCAACATCGTCGACACCCCGGGCCACGCCGATTTCGGCGGCGAAGTGGAACGCGTGCTGTCAATGGTCGACGGCGTATTGCTGCTGGTCGATGCCGTCGAAGGTCCGATGCCGCAAACACGCTTCGTCACCAAGAAGGCCCTGGCACTCGGCCTCAAGCCGATTGTCGTCATCAACAAGATCGACCGCCCCGGCGCACGCCCGGACTGGGTGATCGACCACACCTTCGACCTGTTCGACAAACTCCACGCCACCGAGGAACAACTCGACTTTCCGGTTATTTACGCCTCGGCACTCAACGGCTACGCCATGCTGGCGTCGCACACACCGGGCACCGACATGCGCCCCCTTTATGAGGCGATCCTCAAGCATGTGCCGCCACCCGATGTCGACGCCGAAGCCCCCCTCCAGTTGCAGATCTGTTCGCTCGACTACAACTCCTATGTCGGCAAGATCGGTATCGGCCGCATCAAGAAGGGTCATATCAAGCCGGGCCAGCAAGTCGCCGTGATGTATGGCGACGAAGCACGCGGCAATGCCAAGGTCGGCCAGGTGCTGACATTCCAGGGTCTCGAACGCCAGCAGGCTGATGACGCCGAAGCCGGCGACATCGTGCTCGTCACCGGCATCGAACAAGTCGGTATCGGCGTTACCATCTGCGCCGTCGACAACCCGGTCGGCATGACGCCGATCAGCGTGGACGAACCGACGCTGACCATCAACTTCCAGGTCAACACCTCGCCGCTCGCCGGCAAGGAAGGCAAGTACGTCACCAGCCGCCAAATTCGCGAGCGGCTCAACAAGGAACTGCTCTCCAACGTCGCCCTGCGCGTCGCCGAAACCGAAAACGCCGACATTTTCGAGGTTTCCGGGCGCGGCGAACTGCACTTGACCATCCTGCTCGAGAACATGCGTCGCGAAGGCTATGAAATGGCCGTTGGGCGTCCGCGCGTCGTGGTGCACGAACTGCCCGACGGCACGAAACAGGAGCCCTACGAAATGCTCACGGTGGATGTCGAAGAGGGTCACCAGGGCGGCGTCATGGAAGAACTCGGCCGCCGCAAGGGCGAACTGCAGGACATGCAGCCAGACGGCCGGGGCCGTGTGCGCCTCGAATACCGCATCCCGGCGCGTGGCCTGATCGGCTTCCAGGGCGAGTTTCTGACGCTCACCCGTGGCACCGGCCTGGCCAGTCACGTCTTTGACGAGTACGGCCCGTGGGCAGGCACCATGGCCGATCGCCGCAACGGCGTGCTGATCTCGGCCGAAGACGGCCCTGCCGTCGCCTATGCGCTATGGAAATTGCAGGATCGCGGCCGCATGTTCGTCAGCCCCGGCGACCCACTGTACGAAGGTATCATCATCGGCATTCACAGCCGCGACAACGATCTGGTAGTCAATCCCATCAAGGGCAAGCAGCTAACCAACGTGCGCTCCTCGGGCACCGACGAAGCAGTGCGCCTGATCACGCCGATACAGATCACGCTCGAATCCGCCGTCGAATTCATCGCCGACGACGAACTCGTCGAAATCACACCGAAATCGATCCGCCTGCGCAAGCGCCTCCTCAAGGCGCACGACCGCAAGCGCGCCGGTCGTGAGGATGCCACCGAATAAGCTGTCTCGCGATTGAAACTTTTTTGCGGTTCCGTTAGTCTTACCGCCTGCCTGACCAACAACATGAGGGAATCGTCCATGCAACCGTTCCAGATCGCTCAACAGACCACCGCCAGCCCGGAATTTGCCCAGCAGCAGAACCGCGTCCTGCGCAACACCTACGCCCTGCTGGCCGTTTCGATGGTTCCGACCGTGCTGGGCGCCCTGCTCGGCATCCAGCTGAATTTCTCCTTCATGGCCGGCAGCCCGATCATGGCCTTCATGCTCTTCATGGGCGTGGCCTTCGGCTTCATGTGGGGCATCGAGAAGACCAAGAACAGTGGCATGGGCGTCGTGTTGCTGCTCGCGTTCACCTTCTTCATGGGCCTGATGCTCTCGCGCATCCTGCAGGTGGCGCTGGGCTTCAATAACGGCGGCAGCCTGATCGCCATGGCAGCAGGCGGCACGGGCGCGATTTTCTTCGCCCTCGCCGGCATTGCCGCTACCGGCAAGCGTGACTTCTCGAATCTCGGCAAGTTTCTCTTTGCCGGCGTGATTCTCATCCTGCTGGCGGCACTGGCGAATGCCTTCTTCCAGATACCCGCGCTGGCGCTGGCGATCTCGGCGCTCGCCGTGGTGATATTCTCCGCTTACATCCTGTACGACATCAACCGTATCGTGCAGGGCGGCGAGGACAACTACATCGTCGCCACGCTGGCAGTTTATCTTGACGTCTATAACGTCTTCGTCAGCCTGCTGCACCTGTTGATGGCTTTCACCGGCGAGCGCGATTGACCTGAAAAGTCGGCGCTGGCGAGACGGCGACGGCAGCCCTCAGTTATCCTGGGGCTGCCGTTTCCATTTCAGCGCTCGAACAACGCAATTGACTCGACATGCGAGGTATGGGGAAACATGTTGGCAATGCCTGCCGCAACGAGCCGATAGCCCTTCTCGTGCACCAGCACACCCGCATCACGCGCCAGCGTCGCCGGACTGCAGGAGACATAGACGATGCGGCACGGCCCGCCTTCACCGGGGCCACCCAGCGACTTGACGAGTTCGATCGCTCCCTCGCGCGGCGGATCGATCAGCATCTTGTCGAAGTCCCCCCAAGCCGCCAGGCTCTCAGGTGTCGCCGTGAACAAGTTCGCCACGTGATACTCGATGCGTTCGGCCAAGCCGTTGAAGACTGCATTCTCTTTCGCTTGCGCCACCAGCGCGGCACTCCCTTCAACACCCACCACACGCGCACCCGAACGTGCCAATGGCAAGGTGAAATTGCCCAATCCGCAGAACATATCCGCCACCCGCTCCTCCGGTTGCACCGCCAGCAATCCAAGCGTCCGACGCACCAGCACGCGGTTCATATCGTGGTTGACCTGCGTGAAATCGGTCGGCCGGAAATGCAACGTGACGCCAAAATCCGGCAGGTGGTAGGCCGGGGGTGGCGCATCGGGGGGATGGAACAACACGGCAGTCTCCGGCCCGCCGGTTTGCAGATAGATCACCACGCCATGCTGGTCGGAGAATTCACGCAGCTTGGTCTCGTCAGCCGGTTTCAGCGCCTCGAGAATACGTAGCACCAGCGCCGTCGGCGTATCGCCCGCAGCCACTTCGATTTGCGGCAAACGATCGGGAATCGACAGCGAACCGACCAGAGCCCGCAACTTCATCAACAGGGAAGAAATCGGCGCTGGCAGGACGGCACACGAATCCATCTCCGCCACATAGCTGCTCCGTTTTTCGCGAAATCCGACCAGCACACCTCCCTTTTTATCGATCTTGCGCACCGACAGTCGAGCGCGACGGCGATAACCCCAGGCCGAACCGATGATCGGTGGCAGGATCGTCTCCGGCCTGAGCCGCGCGATGTGCCAGAAGGCATCCTCCAGCACGCGCTGCTTGGCGGCGACCTGCGCCACCGGATCAAGATGTTGCATGCTGCACCCGCCACAAACCCCGAAGTGGGGACAAGGGGGGATGACGCGCTGGCAGGAAGCCTTGAGGATCGCATCGGCGTACGCACTCTCGAACCTTGGCTTGCGACGGTAAGCGCTGTAAGTCACCTGCTCACCCGGTAGCGCACCCTCGATGAAAATTACCTTGCCCTCGACATGGGCGACACCACGACCCTCATGATCCAACGATTCGATGCTTGCGACGTTTGTGACACTTGTGACATTTGCGATATTTGCGACACTCATGGACTTCACCTTAATTCACGCCAACCGAAACCATCGGT
>CAJBAP010000473.1 GCA_903950295.1 uncultured Rhodocyclaceae bacterium | reverse complement strand
CCCACCAGACCACGCCGCCGAGCAGCAGCGTCTTCAATATGCCCTTGACCATTTCGGCAATGCTCTGCCAAGAAATCATGCGGGCCAGCCCCTTGAATGGGTCCATGCGCGAAAAATCGAGCGATAGCACTTTGGGTGAAAACACCCAGCCACCCATCAGGATAGGCGTGAGGATAGTGGCGACAATCGTGGCGAGAAAGAATGGCGCCAGCATGGTAAGCGCCTCGGTGCCCAGCGTCAGCAGGTTCAGGCCCATCGCATTGGTATCGAAGGCCTCCTGCCGGTCGAGCGTCAGCCCGAGCCGCACGATGTTTTCGGTGCGGCGCACGAACCAGCCCGACATCGCCCACAGACCACCCGCACCCGCCGCCATGACGAGAAAAGCCATCAGCTCCCGCGACTGCGGAACCTGCCCCTCCTCGCGCGCCTGTTCTAGGCGCCGCGAAGAGGCCGATTCGGTCTTTTCGAGATCGCTGTCTTCAGCCATAGGGGAATCGTCCACTCATGCGGCAATTATTGCCGGTGGGAGCAAGAAGCAACCGGGGAAAAGACGGGGATTGGGGGGGTATTCTTCCGGACGCCGTCCCGCCAGCGCCGACTTTTTCAGAATGTGACTGTTAGTCGGCGTTCGACGTAGAGGTTGCCGGGGGATGGGTTGGGGCAAGCGCCCGTCGTGCTACAGGCTGTAGCAGTGATGGTGTAAATAATTGGCTCGCCTGAAACCGCTGGAGTCGATGGGAAGCATGTGACATCAACGGTAAAGCCAAATACAGGAAACGAACCCGAGGCGGAACCGGAGGCAGCGGTACAACTGCGTCTATTGGGGCATTGCGAGCCCGTATCAGTCGTCGGACAGTCGTAGCCGAAACGATAACCAGTAGAGGACTGCACCTGATAAACCCCCCACTCAATCCCCGCCCGCGCCGCCTGATATGCACGCACACCTTGGACGTCCAGCGCCGAACCGATCTGCTGGTTGGTGGAGATATTGAGGATGAATGCCCCCAGCGCCGCCAGCACGACGAGGATAAAGATGGCGGAAACGAGGGCGAGCCCGCGCACGTTTTTCATGGCGTGTTATCGATGTGGATTTGTTGAAAGAGGGTGACAGATTCACCGCTCTGGGTGAGCGTCAGTTGGAAAAAGAGTAGGCCGTTGCGGCCGATAGCGGCGGAGGTGTAGTCGATAGTGCAGGCAGCAGTCATCGTACCACCACCGGCCAATGTCGCACTGCTGGCCGTGCAACCTGTAGTACCAAGACTGCACAAAGTGGCTCGCGTCAGGCTTGTGCCGTCGCAGGTGTAGCGGACCACTTGTTCGTTTTTATCGACCACCTGAAGGCGCGCATCCGGCGAAGGCAAGGGCGGGGTTTGCGCGGCGAAGACGTTGCTGGCGAGCCGCACCGTATTGGTCGATGGAAAGCTGGCAATCCGTGCAACGTTGCAGCCGGGTGGAGTAGCAGAGCAATCATAAGCGTTCGCCGGCGCAGAACCGAGGTTGTAGACGACGATGTAGTCATTTGCTGCCATGGTCGGCATGGGGCCAAGCACATCGAAATCGGTACTGGCAGAAGACGTGAAGCTCAAGAAGTTGCCGCCGGTAGATCCATCTCCATCGGCACGATAGCGCCCTCCTGATTTAGTCATGATGAACTCGAATCCATTAGTCACTGTTCGCAAGCTATTCGGTAACGCCAGCCGCACATCGCGGGTCATGCGCCGCAAGGCCACATCCGCCGCATCGGTCAACTCGGCGCGCCGCACCGAATCGACATAACCTTGCACCGGGGCGGTGATGAACACCGCCACCATGCCCGCGATGATGCCGGTGATGACAATCACCATGATCATCTCAACCAAAGTGAAGCCGGCGGATGAGCGGGGATGGCGTGTCATGGCAGCATGTTCGGCGAATGGCGGGTGCGGTAACCTTCGACGGTAATACTATCTGTCCCGCTCCGACTGACGGTTACCGAAATACGCAGTACGTTCATTGCACCACAGTCAGTTGCCGAAGCGCATGCGGCAGAGCTAATTTGCGAGCCAGATGGGCCCAAGCTTTCAGGGGTAAGGGTAATTGCACCGGTGTAGCCAGAATAAGCATTTGCCCCATCGGCAGAAGTGACCGGATTTAACGTAACACCGGCGTAGTCACCGACGTTATCGGTATTGGCAATACGGGCACTACCACCAGCACCGAGTCCTTGGACGGTAGCTGTACAGGCGCTCGCACCGATAGTCGCACTCGTCGCCGTCGCTGCAGTTGCATCACTTGGATCACACCAAGTAAACGGCTGCAACATTACCTCCTCCAGCAACGCCTCGGCAATCGCCAGCGCCTGCTTCCTTACCATCGGGTCGGCGCTGGATTTCGTGGTGACGTTGAACACCGTCAGCACACCGGCCAACGCCACACCGACAATGACGATGAACATGATCAACTCGATGAGCGTGAAGCCACGCTGGCGGCGATCAGTGGACATAGCCGGTTTCTGCTTCGACGGTCACTGTGTTGCCCGATACGTTGAACGTTGCAGCGGCAGTCAGTGCCACACCCGTCGTGCCATTGAGCGGACGCCCGAGGGGATCGAAGGCAAGCGGGGAAACCGTTGCGGTCAGAATGCCTCCGCTTGGAGGTGTGACTGCATTGGTACTGCCGCCGGGCAGAACGAGGGAACGCGCAAAACTGATGGGCCAGCTTGCGGCAGTAACAGTGTCCGGGTCGATCGACGAAATCATCAGAGTCATACCATTGGAGGCTGTTGCAATCTTGACATGTCGTCGTTGCGCCACCGCCGACTTTCTGGCGTACTCCAGGGTTGATTTCACCTTGTCGCGATAGCCGGCCTCATCGAACCCCTTGAGTAGGTCAAAACGCGGCAGCACGGCAACGGCCATGATGCCGACGATGATCATGATCACGATCAACTCGATCATCGTGAAGCCGCGTTGATACCGCATTTGTGCACACCTCAACAGAAAGGTCACCATCGTCCCCGGTCAGATCGAAAACCTGCTCCGATTATAGTTTGCCGTCCCGTCAGCGCCGACCTTTCAATACCTCTCGCGCAGAAAGATGTAGGGCGCCTTGGGCGAACCGAGCTTGATGCGGGCATTGGGGTCTTGCGCCCAGGCCGGTGTGGTGTTGCAATTGGACGACCAGTAACCCTGCAACCAGGGCATGTTGGCGGCGGTTGTCGGCGGATTGGTAGCATTGCAGGAATGGACGTTCGCGGTCCCGGTAGCACCGAGGTTAATCGCGATATCGTAGCTCCCCGCAGCTTCGGTATTGAAGGTGATAAATCCTGCACCGTTACTGAAGCTTGGGCTCCCGGCAATCGTGAGCCCCCCGGTGGCGACATTTGCGGGAGCGATTCCGCTACACGATGTATCCACCGTATTAGTCAACCAATGGTTGCCGTCCCAGTATTCGGTCCGATACTCAACTCGCGATTGCAGAAGTTCCGAGCCATAGGCGTTGATCAGACGCAGGCGCCCATAACGAACTCGGGTGTCGATCAATGATTGGGCCGTGCACGGATAGCCAGAGTCGGTCGACAACAAGCAAGCTCCCGTGGTGCCAGGATTCATGTCATTTCCGGCCGCAGGCACTTTGTCGCCGCTATTGTCTGCAAAGGCAATGCCAATCTTGAGGGCGTCAAGCGGGGGAAACAGTGCAGAACGGCCGTAAGCGTAGTTGGCGGCGGCCAGTGTTGCAACAGAACCTGACCAGGTTGGGGCAAAACTGGGGATCGCCGCGCCCGGGTAGGTCTTGATGTTGCCGCCCAGGTTCGTACCCAGATTATTGTTCTCCGCCACAATCGAGAAGGCAGCACCTGTCGGGCGCCATGTGTACTCAGACTTGCCAAAATTAACTGGCGTGGTGATGCCATCCTTGAGTTTCGGTGTGAGCGTGATACCCAACTGGAAGGGTTGGCCGGCATAGGTCAGGTCACAGGTGGCATAACCTTCCACCGAGCCATTGTTGGCAATAACGTAGCGGTAGGGGTGAAAGCGGCCGATAGCGCCAGCGGCGGTTTCACTGTCGGTTTTGCCAGCAGAAATCAAATCGCCAACTCCCAGATAATTTACGCTGGGCTGAACGTTGAAACTGCCCACTTCCGGCCAGGAGAACGTGCCGGTTGCCACACCACTGCCATTGAATGCGCCTACGCTGGAAGACAGTGAAGCCACGGTACCATCGCTCGGCGTAACCATGCTGCTGGCGGCGAAACTGACGGTTTGCGGTGGAACTTCCTTACCAAAACTCGGCGTGGCAGCGCCAAGGTTATTCGTAGCGGTGCTGTCGTAACGCACGGCGGTCACTGTGCCAGTAAATGATTCCCCGCCGGGGCAGAAGCCGGCGGCACCGGTGAATGGGGCGGAACAAGTCAGCCCGGTCATTTTGAAGCCGTATGGCCGCACGGTCAGGGTCGGGGAAGTCGCCGTCAGGATGGTCGGGCTTGCATCCTTGAACACAAGAGAAAACTTGCCGACATCCCCCGTACAAAGATAGAGAGGATCGACCACCCCATTGGTAAAGTTCAGCGTCACATTCGTGCTTCCCGGTTCTGTCGCAGGCAAACCCGATGCAGGGATGGCACCACTACAGTCAGCTGAGAGAGACAATGTGGGCAGGGGCGAAGGGGTCACACCCGCGCCATTGGAATACCAGGCCTTCAGCGTCTTGTTGTTCCGGTAGTTGGTGGCAATGCCACACTGCCCGGCCTGCTGGCGATATGCGGTTAGCGTCATCCGATGCGGCCGGCCGGCGACAGGAATATTTCCTAGGCTATCCGTCGCCGCAATCACAAACTCGTTGTTGGCAAATGCAACGTCGCATTCGGTGGTGGCGTTGCTTGCCGTCGCCGTACTGGTGTTATCACACAGAAACGTGTGTGAAGTGATGGCGTAGCGCGTCGTACCCGCCAGGTCTGTCGTATAGGTGGCGCTTGCCGTACCGCTAGTACCAATCGTCACTGGGTTGCTCGTCCAACCAGTGGCAGGCGTCAGAGAGACGGATACACCACCGCCTGTATAAAGACTGCTGCAGGCTGCGTCAGCACAGGCCTTGAGCGTAACCGTATCTCCCGAGCAAACACCCCCTTGGCCATCGTGAACAATCTCGACATGATCCGGCCCCGAGATTGCTATGGCGAAATTGTCGGTGGAGCACTCCGTCGTCGTCGTGCCACATTGAGCTGCGCTACAGGTAAATTTGACCCGCACATCGGCGTACGACGTGCCCTGACTGGGAACGGCGGCCGAAACACGGCCGGAAGCAAAGGTCTTGTTGCCCAACGCAATCGTTGCCGTCTGACTGACCGGACAATTCTTCGCGCCAAGTGCAACACCGGCACTGGTATTGGCGACGAGGTCGATCTGGGCTGTGCCATTGAAACTGCTGTTCAGTGTGCCGCCCGAGAGCAGCGCCACCAAATCCAGATTGAATGACTGGCCGACTGCCTTGTCCGCAAGCGTCGCATAAGTCACCGAAGGCAGGATGGTTGGCACACACTTGGGCGAGGTGACGTCGCACGCATTGAACTTGTATGGTGCAACCACAGTGGGGCAGGTACGCGTGATGGCCAGGACGTCTGCCAGGTTGATTTGTGCGAGTGCCGCCGGATAGACGCGGACTTCGTCAATGTTGCCGGCAAAACCAAACGAACCGTTGTTCTCACCCGAAGCATTAGTCTCGCCGCCGATCGACACCACGCCGCTGTCCGAACCAAAGCTGCTCTCTGTCCACGTTGCGCTGACGTGACTCAGCAGGGCGCCTGCAGCACTGAAGACATAAATGTGTTTTGTCTTGGTCGGCACATCCGCAACTGCCGCCACGAAGTACCAAGTATTGTTGGCAACGACATTGGGGGTATCGAGGATCAGCGCCGAAGAAGCACCGCGCGTGAAGAACCGCACCATCCCTGTGCCAGCGTCCCCCAGACTAAAGCCGTAGCCGCTGGAATCGTTTTCATCATCGATCAGGATGCGCTGCCCCGACTGGGTATTGTCGGTGGTACGAATCCATGCCGTAATGGTAAACGCCTGCCCGCTCGCTCCCAGGTTGGGGAAAGCCGTCGGCAGGTAGATGTAGGTCTTGTCCGGACGATTGAATGCGCGGTAGCCGCAGGTACCGGTGGTGGTGCCGACTGCAGGGGTAGTGCTATCGAACGTGGGCGCAGTGCCTGCCGTCAGTCCGCCCACCGCACCGTTGTAGCCATTGCCGGAACTGTCGTTCCAGGTCTGGTCGTCCAGCGTGAAGATGGCGGTGGGTGCCGGAAGACCCGTCGAGTAGGTCAGGACGACACGCCCGGCGGCGCCCGCTCCCCCGGTTTGATCGCCGTTGGATTCTGCACAAGCTCCTCCCCCGCCGCCGCCACGCACACTTCCTGCGCCTCCAGCGTTACTGCCGTTGGAGGCATTACCGCCAGCGCCGCCACCCGTCGCCGTACCGGTTCCCCCGGTATTCCCGGCAGCATCACCACCAGCGCCACCGCTCCCAGCACCGCCGCCGCCCGCACCACTAGTGTTGCAACTGCCTCCGGCGCTACCTGCAACCCCGTTCCCGCCCCGATAAACGGTAGTTCCCACGCCACTGGTCGTCGATCCCGCGCCAGCGGTACCATCGCCACCATCCGTCGTCGCCCCGCCACCACCCTGGCCGCCCTTTGCCACCACGGTGCTTCCGCCAAAGGTGGAATCACCGCCACTCCCCCCTGCCGCTGTTGTTCCACCGGTGCCACCGGCCCCGACGGTGATCGAGTAGGTCGTCCCTACCGCGACCGAGGCACCCTTGCTGGCATATTGACCGCCCGCCCCGCCACCGCCCTTGGCCGGGTTACCCCTAGCCGCCCCGCCACCACCGCCACCGCCCCAGGCCTCGACCAGCGCCAACGTGACAGCAGACGGCGGCGTGAAAGTACCGTTGCTGGAGCAGGTCACCGTTGTGGCGTATCCCACCGTGCTGGAGGTACATCCCCCGGTCACTCCGTTCAGACATTGCGCATTGCTTGGCGTGCAGTATCCGCTGACGGTAGACGTGCCTAAACTCAAGTTTCCTCCGGCAT
>CAJBAP010000472.1 GCA_903950295.1 uncultured Rhodocyclaceae bacterium | reverse complement strand
GAGCAGCTTTCCGCCATCCATGCCGGGCATCTGGTAGTCGGCGATGACACAGGAGAAGCTCATCTCGTCAGCCATTTTGAGGGCGTGCGCCGCCGACTCGGTGACCTGTACGCTGATCCGGTCAGCAATAAGCTCCGGCGCACTGCGCTGCCCCACCTCCGAGCGCATCGCCGAGAAGACATCGTCGAGCCGGCTGTGGTGGGTAAGATCGCGGGCAATGGCGTGAGCCACATTGATGTCGTCATCGACCACCAGTATCTGATCCACCGTGTTGATGGCGTCGAGCGGAAGATCGATGCCTTTGTCACGCAGCACCTTGGCCATGCGCCGGTTGTTGATCTCGGTGCTGCGGAAATCGATCGCCTGCATGACCGAGCTCTTGAGAAAATACCCGCTCCAGGGCTTGGGGATGAAGCGGTAGATATGGGTCTGGTTGATCATCTCCACCAGAGCCGCCATGTCGGTCTGTCCCGACAGCACCAGGCGCATGCAGTCGGGTTGAATGGCGTGCAATTGCTTGAGGAACTCCAGACCGTCCATCTGCGGCATGCGGAAGTCGGTGATGACCACCTCGAACTCCTTTTCCTTCGCGCGCTGCAGTGCTGCCGCCGGATCGGTAAAGCCTTCCACGGCGTAGCGATAGCGCCCCAGTGGCGGCGTCGATAATTCGCGGCGGATGGCGTTGACGATGCCCTGCTCGTCGTCGATAACAAGTACGGAACGCAGCGGCGGAGTGTTGTCGGTGGGCGCTACGGTGGCGGTCATTGCATTTCTCCCGGCAGGTTTTTGTCAATTCTATTCGATCAGAAGCGCATGCGACGACGGGGCATAGGCGTGTCAAATTCCACTAGCTAAAATACGCCGCGGCTACCTGGCGACGTCCGTGCCGGTTCGCTCTCGCAGCAGGGCGAGTGCACCTTCGTAGTCAAAATGCTCAATGCGCCGCAGGAACTCGCCACCGTCCTTGCCCATTGCGGCGCGCAATAACTGTTCTTCGGCCTGGGCCAGTTCGGTGGCAGCAATGTTGCCTTTTTCCAGCAGGGGTTTCAGCTTTGCCAGCACCTCGTCGACCCGGGCCGGATCGATCACCGCCAGAGCTTGACTGTCTGTCGACAGCACATCGCGGATACCCGCCACAAGCTGCAACAACTCGTCGATCAGCCTCTGCGCGCAACCATCGATTTCCGTCCGTGCTGCCCCCCGGTGGATGGCCGACTGCAGCGCATTGGCAGTCTCGCTGACGCGCACCGCTCCCAGGTTACCAGCCGAACCCTTAAGGGTATGCGCCAGCTTCTGAGCACCGGACAGATCGCCTGCATCGAGCATCTGCTGCAAACGTTGCGGATCGGGGCCGTGCTTATCCACAAACAGCACCAGCAACTTGAGATACTTCGCCCGGTCGTGAACAAGCGACAATCCGTGCGCCAGGTCAAGGCCGGAAAACACCGGCAGGCCGCTCAGATCGACGTCACCGGCCACCGGGGATCCGGTCGGCACCTGCGCATCTTCCCCGACGCGGGTCAGTGGTAGCCACTGCACCAGGGTTGCATAGAGCTGGTCGGGCTCGACCGGCTTGGCGATGAAGTCATTCATGCCCGCCTCTGCGCAGGCCAGACGGTCCTCATTGAAGGCATTGGCCGACATCGCCAGGATCGGCTTGCTCTCCCAGCCCGGCAGGACGCGGATGGCGCGTGTGGCTTCGAGGCCGTCCATCTCGGGCATCTGCATGTCCATCAGGATCAGGTCGTAGTCATGCGCCTGAGCCTTGGCCAGGGCTTCGCGCCCATCGGCGGCGGTGTCCACCGCAAGGCCCGCGCCGTGCAGCAGTTCCAGCGCCACTTCGCG
>CAJBAP010000471.1 GCA_903950295.1 uncultured Rhodocyclaceae bacterium | reverse complement strand
TTGCCAGCAGCGCGCTGGCCGAGGAATTCCGCGACCTGTTCACCGCACCGGCCAAGGACAAGGGTCTTGAACTGCTGATCGAGGACGCCATAGACGCCAAGATCAATGTGGATCGCGACAAGCTGTCGCAGATCGTGCGCAACCTGCTCTCCAATGCCCTCAAATTTACCCGTCAGGGCAGCGTCGTCCTGCGCTTCGAGCGTCGCCCGGAAGAAACGCTGCCGCTCACCGTCAGCGTGCGCGACACCGGCATTGGCGTCGCGGCGGACAAGCAGGCGTTGATCTTCGAAGCCTTCCAGCAGGCCGACGGCTCAACCAGCCGCGAATACGGCGGCACCGGGCTGGGGCTATCGATCAGCCTGTCCTTCGCCCACCTGATGGGTGGCACCATCGAACTGTCCAGCACGCCGGGCTCAGGCAGCACCTTTACGCTGCGACTGCCGGAGACGCCACCGACCCATGCGACACATCATGCGCCACACCTGCTCAGGGCTGGGCAGACGCAACCGGATGCCATCTCCATGCTACGTGCCGTCTCGCCAGCGCCGACTTTTTTAGCCCCCCACGCTCGCAACCCCGGCTCGCTGCCCCCCACGGGGGGGCTGGCGTCGGCTTGGGACGGCCCAGCGCCGACTGTTGCCGCCTTGCCGTCGCCCGCAGCGACGCCCTGGCCCAGCGACGACCGCGCCCAGATCGGTGGCGACGACCCGGTCTTGCTGCTGATCGACGACGACCCGGTATTTGCCCAGGCCATTCTCGACATCAACCATCGCCTTGGCTACAAGACCCTGCTGGCCAGTTCCGGCAACGACGGCCTGGATCTGGTGCGCCGCTTCGAGCCCAGCGGCATCCTGCTCGACCTGGGCCTGCCCGACATGGACGGCAGCGCCGTGTTGCATCAGTTGAAGAGCACGCCCGCACTGGCCGATATCCCGGTCTACATCATTTCCGGCCGCGACCGCGACAATGCCCTGCTGGGCGAAGGTGCTTTGGGCTGGCTGCACAAGCCGGTCGATGCCGAGCAGATCGCCCGTGTCGAAGCCGAGGTGTTGGCCAACAGTGCCAGCAGTACCGGTGGTGGCAGCGGTGCCGGGCAGGATGTGCTGCTGGTGACGAATGGTGCGCTGAGCGAAGCCGAGATCGCCCCCTTGCTAAAACAGGGCAGCGGCACGCTGGTCACCCGCACGGCGGCTGAAGTCACGGTAGCCACTGCAGCCACGGCGAACGGGGTTGCCGAACTGTTGGCCAGCGGCAATTTCCGCGTTGCCATCCTCGACCTCGGTACCGACCCGGCCAACCAGGCCGCCGCCTGCGCCCTCGCCGCCAAACTGCGCACGGCCGCGCCCGATCTCGGCCTGCTGTTCTATGGCAGCACGCCACTGAGCGATGAGCTTGACGCCAGCCTGCGCCAGGTTTCCGAAAACATCATCATCAAGGCGCCCAAGGCCATTCACCGCCTGCAGGAAAATATCGCCCATTTCCTGCAGCAGGCACCGCAGCGTCACCGGGGTCACACCGCCGCGGCCAAACCGATGGGCAGCGGCAAGAAACGCCTGGCCGGCCGGCACATCCTGGTGGTGGATGACGACCCGCGCAACCTGTTCGTCATTACCGCCGCGCTCGAGCAGCAGGGCGCGCAAGTGAATAGCGTCCTCAACGGCCGCAAGGCGCTCGAGTTCCTGGCGACGACCCGGCCCGACCTGGTGATCATGGACATCATGATGCCGGAGATGGACGGCTACAAGACCATCAAGGCCATGCGTGCCGAGCCGCGCTTTGCCACCATCCCGGTGATGGCGTTGACCGCCAAGGCACTACCGGATGATCGCGAAAAAGCCATGGCGGCGGGCGCCGACGATTATCTGGCCAAGCCGGCCGACTATGACGTGCTGACCAACATGGCAGCCGCCTGGTGCGAAGGACGGCAATGAACATCAATGTGCAAAACGCACATGACGTAACCGGCGCCGCCTGCCGCCGCATCAACCTGCTCGGGCGGCTTGAACACACCGACGAGACGGCCGAACTCTGCGCCCTGCTGGCGCAGCCGGGCACATTGCCGACCGAACTCGTCTGCTTCGATGCCGACCTGTTGCCCACGCCAGTGATCGTGGCCATTGCCGCTGCACTCGATCGCGGCCTGGATCTCAAGATACGCGCCTACCGGCCGCAACTCGCCTTCAGCCTGCTGCGCCTGTCACTGCCGGTGCTGCCGGTGCTGCCGCAAGTGCAGCCACTATCGCCACAGCCAACGCAGGCCCGGCTTGAAACCTGTCGCGCCGTGGCGCTGGCCGGTTCGGCCAACAGCCTCGACAAGATCATCGGCATCGTCGAGCGCCTGCCGGAAAGCGACGCCACCATCTTCGTCGCCCAGCATATCCAGGAAGACCAGCCCAACCTGCTCGACAAGCTGCTCAAGACACGCACCGACTACAGCGTGCTCATGCCGCAAAACCTCATGAAAGCTTTACACCCATTACCGTCACTGCCGCAGGAATCGGTGTGGGGCAAGTCCTGCAGCGCGCCGCGGTTGTCTTGCGGGCGGGGTGGAATGCCCGAGAGCACG
>CAJBAP010000470.1 GCA_903950295.1 uncultured Rhodocyclaceae bacterium | reverse complement strand
GCGCTGCGGTGCGAACAGGAAGTCGCCGAGATAGCCGACCACATGTTTTCGAGTTCCAGCGATCTCGACGTAATCGGAGCCGGGCGAAATGATGTCGGCGAGCGTTGCCTCGGGATCGAGCTGGGCGCGAAACTGGTCGAAGTAGGCTACTTCCATTTTCGTGCCACGCCTCACGGTGCCGCTGTCGGCTTCCAGTTCGCCGAGAATCAAACGCAGCAGCGTGGTCTTGCCCGCGCCGTTGGGGCCGATCAGGCCGATCTTGTCGCCGCGCTGGATACGGCAGGAAAAGTCGCGCACCACCATTTTGTCGCCGAACGACTTGTTCACGTGCTTCAGCTCGGCGACGAGCTGGCCGCTCTTGTCGCCGGCATCGAGTTGCAGCTTGACCTGACCAAGCCGCTCGCGGCGCGCGGCACGCTCTGCACGCAGTTGATCGAGGCGCTGGACGCGGAACACCGCACGGGTACGCCGTGCCTCCACGCCCTGGCGAATCCAGACTTCTTCTTCCTTCAGCTGCTTGTCGAAGCGCGCGTTCTCCTTGGCCTCGTCGGCCAGTTGCGCTTCCTTGCGCTGCCGGTAGGTGGCGAAACTGCCGGGATAATTTGTCAGCCGGCCGCGATCCAGCTCGACGATGCGCGTCGCCAGGCGGTCGAGAAAACGCCGGTCGTGGGTGATGAAGAGCAGCGTCACGTCGCTCTCCAGCAAGAAATCCTCGAGCCACTCGATGGCGGCGATGTCGAGATGGTTGGTCGGTTCGTCAAGCAACAGCACCTCGGGTGCAACGGCGAGCGCCTGCGCCAGTGCGAGGCGTTTTTTCTGCCCGCCGGAGAGCGTACCGACCCTGGCGTCGGCATCCAGGGAAAAGCGGGTGATGACCTGTTCGGCGCGCGCCTCGTAGGCCCAGACGCCCAGCGCCTCCATCTCGTGTTGCAAGGCTTCCATGCGGGCGAGGAGCATGTCGTGATCGGCGTCCGCTTCCGCCATGGCGTGTGAAACTTCATGGTAGTCGGCCAGCACCCGCGCCGTTTCGCCCATGCCGGCGACCACCGCCTGAAAGACCGTGAGTTCAGGATCGCAGGGCGGTTCCTGCGGTACATAGCCGAGCTTGAGGCCGGGTTGCAGCCAGAGCGTGCCGTCATCCAAAGGTGAACGGCCGGCCAGGGCGGCGAGCAGCGACGATTTGCCGGTGCCGTTCCTGCCGATCAGCGCAACGCGCTCGCCGGGGTCGAGTTGGAAATCCGCCGCGTCGAGCAGGGGAACATGGCCGTAAGCGAGACAGCCGTTATCGAGTTTGATCAGGGGCATGGACGCATTCTATGCGCCGTCCCGTCAGCGCCGACTTTTACGAGCGTGAGCGCCAGTAATCCGGTTGGCGGCGCAGGTGCATGATGGCCAGGATGTAAATCGATCGGCCTTCAGACGCATAGAGGACGCCATAGGGATAGCGATTGGCCAAGACGCGTCGAATATCGTCATCAATTTTCGGCCATGCGAGTGGCATCGAAACAGCGCGTTGAATTGCCGCGTGGATTTCGGCGGCGAAATCAGCACCCAAACCGGCAGAGCGCTCCTCATACCAGTCGATAGCCGCCAGAAATTCGGTTTCCGCTTCCGGGTGAAACAGAAAACTCATTGTTCGAGACGCTGCCGTACTTTCTCGAAAACCGCTTCGCCGGGAACTGCCTCGATACGGCCGGCGCGCATGTCATCGAGTCGGCGACGGGCAACGGCCAGCCATGCTGCCGTGATCGAGTCGTCGGCGGGATTCAAGGTCTGGAGCAGCGAGTCCACCAGACGGGCGCGCTCTTCCAGCGGCAGGGATGCTGCTTCGGTCATCAGGTCGGTGGTATTCATATAGTCTCCTTGCTACGAAGTCGCTACCTTACCCCAACCACCAGCCATCTTCCAGCTGCCTTGCCCGGCTGCACACTCCTCTGCCCCGAGTCCCCGCCGTCCCGCCAGCGCCGACTTTTCTGGCAGGGATCAAACGATTTTGCAGACTTCCTCGAAGCTCGGTCGTGGGCTGCGCGGGAAGAGTTGCGCCGGGTCACCGTAGCCCAGGTTGCAGATGAAGTTGGTTTCAATGCGCGTGCCGGGGAAAAATTCGGCATTTACTTTCGCGGCATCAAAACCGGACATCGGGCCGCAGTCGAGGCCGAGGGCGCGTGCGGCGAGCATGAAGTAGGCGCCTTGCAGGCTGCTGTTGCGGAAGGCGGTAGCCTGGATCAGCGCATCGTTGCCGACGAACCACGACCTGGCGTCGGCGTGGGGGAACAGCTTGGGGAGTTCCTCGTAGAAGGCCATGTCCATGCCGAGAATGGCGGTGACAGGGGCGCTTGCCGTTTTTGCCCGGTTGCCCTCCATCAACAGCGGCTCGAGTCGGGACTTGGCTTCCGGCGACTTGACGTAGACAACCCGCAACGGCCAGCAGTTGGCGCTGGTCGGGCCCCATTTCATCAGGTCGTGCAGTTCGCTGAGCAGACCGTCCGCCACCGGCTTGTCTTGCCAGCCGTTGTGAGTGCGGGCGTTGCGAAATATTTGATCAAGGGCATTGGCGTCGAGTTTCATCAGGCTTCCTTCGTGTGGGGAATGCACTTTAGTTTGCGCCACCCGGCCGGGTTTCAATAAGTGAAGTTGTAATTCACCCGCAGGGTGGACTGGCGGTGGCTGGAGGTGATGCCGGTGCCGGGGTTGGTGTCCTCGACGCGCGGCGCATAGGCGAGCGAGGCAGCGAGGGTTGACGCCGGGTCGATGCGCCAACCGAAGCCGAAGCTCAGATGGTTCTCGATGATGGCGGGGAAGAGAGGATTCAGCGTGCTGGAGGGCACGGGGTTGCTGGCGACGTTGATGCCGGCACGCAGGGCCAGGTCGGGGGTGTACATGTACTGGCTGCCGAGCATGGATACGGTTTGGTCTTTCCAGTTCTGCGCCATGATGGCGGTCATGGAGCCACCGCCGTCAGCCTCGAATTTCAGGCTGAAATTTCTCATCGAGTCCGACCAGTGGATGCGTTTGACGTCGCCGACCAGCATCAGCTTTGGCATGGCTTGCCAGGCGAGGCCGACGCCGTAGGTTTCCGGCCACTGGAAATCGAGTACCTTGATCTTGCCGGTCATGGTGATTGGGCTGGGAATGCCGACGACCCCCATCTTCACGGTGGCGCGATTGGTTTCCAGGTCGGAGATATGGGTCTTGCTGTGCCAGGTGGCGCCGACGGCAAGGGCTTCGGAGAGTTTGTAGTGAATGCCCAGTTTGCCGGCCCAGCCGGTACCGTGGGCGGCGCCAGAGAAGGCCTTGTCATCGGAGAAATCGAAACGGGCGTAATTGACATCGGTAACGCCGGGGGGCAGCGCCAGCAGCGACCCGCTGGCACTGCCCACGCCGGGGGTACCAGCAGCCAGCTTGCCGAACGTGGCACCGTCGATATCCATTTTCAGATCCATCGTCGCCCAGACGAAATCGAGTTGGCCGGCGACGGTCAATGCGTCGTTGGCGCGCCAGGCGAGCGGGAACATCATGCGGCCGACGCCAACCTCGGAGCGAATCTCTTCGCCGGAGAGCGGGGCTGGCGTGCCGTTCATCGACATGCCGCCGGCAAAGAGCGACGAGCCCCTGCCATATTCGGTCCCCATGCCGCCTTGTGCCAGCATGGCGGCGCCATAGGTCCAGTCGCCCTGGCGGCGGATCCAGGAGAGTGTGGGCATGGCGTAGAGATTGCCAGTGGAATCTTCCTTGCCGGCCATGGGATG
>CAJBAP010000469.1 GCA_903950295.1 uncultured Rhodocyclaceae bacterium | reverse complement strand
TGGCCAGCATCTGCGTGCCGATGAGGATGTCGGCTGCGCCGGCATGAATGGTCTCCAGCAGGGCGTGCCACTTTTTCGGCGAGTCGGCCGAGTCGCGGTCGATGCGCAGGACACGCGCGGCGGGGAACAGTTCGACCAGCTTTGCTTCGAGCCGCTGTGTGCCGCGACCGAAGGGTTGCAGGTCGAGGTTGCCGCAGTCGGGGCAGGCATGCGGAATTGCCACTTCCAGCCCGCAATGGTGGCAGCGTAGGCGTCGATCTGCCAGATGCAGGACAAGATTGGCCGCACAGCGCCGGCAGTGCGAGATCCAGCCGCAGGCCGGACAGGCCAGGACGGGGGCGTAACCCCGGCGGTTGAGGAAGATCAGGCTTTGCTCGCTGTTTTCGAGACGCGTGCCGATGGCGGCGATCATCTCGGCACTCAGGCCGTCCTGCAATTTTTGCTTGCGCGTGTCGACCGTGCGCACGGTCGGCATGGCGGCTGCGACCGCGCGCAGCGGCAGGTCGAGCTTCCGATGACGGCCGCTGGTGGCATGGTGGTAGGTTTCCAGCGATGGCGTGGCGGAACCCAGCACGATGGGAATGTCGCGCTGCTTGGCGCGGAAGATGGCGACGTCGCGCGCCGAATAGCGCAAGCCTTCCTGCTGCTTGAATGAAACGTCGTGCTCTTCGTCCACGACGATGAGTTGCAGTCGTGGCAATGGCATGAAGACTGACAGCCGCGTGCCGAGCACAATGTCGGCGTGGCCGCCAAGGGCAGCAAGAAAAGCCCGCGCCCGGGCGGCGTCGGCCACGCCGCTGTGTGCCGAAACCACCTGTGCGCCGGGGAAGCGGCCGCGCACCCGGCTTTCGAGTTGCGGCGTCAGGGCGATCTCCGGCACCAGCATCAGCGCCTGCCCGCCGCGTGCCAGCACGGCTGCGATGGCACGCAGGTAAACCTCGGTCTTGCCACTGCCGGTAACGCCGTGGAGCAGAAAGGTCTGGAAGCTGTTTGCGCCGGTGATCGCTTCGATGGCCGCCATCTGGTCTGGCATGGCCGCGTGAAAAGTCGGCGCTGGCGGGACGGCACTACCGGCTTTTTCCTTCAGCGCCCGGGGTTTTTTGCCCTGCCGCAGCAGGGGTGGCAGGGCAAAGGTGGTGACCTGGCCGAGCGGATGGTGATAGTAGCGTGCGCAAAAGCCGCAAAGCTCGAGCCAGTCGGCCGGCAGGGCGGGCAGAGCATCGATGAGTTCGGCCGTCTTCAGTTTCTCGTCCGGCTGATCGCTGTTACTGACCTCGGCGACCACCACGCCGACCTTCATGCCCCGACCGAAGGGGGCGTTGACGAGTCGCCCGATCACACCCTTGGCGACCTCGCCAGCCAACCGATAGTCGAACAGACGTGGTAGCGGTACATCGAGGGCGATCTGAACAATTCTCACGGGAGTGTCACTGGAATATCGAGTTAGCCGCGTTCTTTCGAAATACTCTGCGCAAACACGCTTAATGGCTTGGCCAGAAAGCGATTTTTGTTTGGATCAGGGGGTGTGAATAACTTTGTGAATAATGCCCAATAAAATATTTCCAGGCTCTTGCATCTAGTGCCAAAGTCATGGTAATAACGGGTTGCAAAAATGATAAACCCTTTTAATTCATAGAGTTATTTGTTGCAAGCCTGCAACAAAACAGAAACCCTCAATAAATCATGGGGTTCAATATTTTGTGTATAAGTCAACTTTTGCTGCCCCCCTGAAACCCTTTCTGGGCAAGGCTTGGCGGGGAGCACCGGCGGATAGCAAAGCGGGCAGCGGGTTTCCGGCTGCCTCTCACTTTTTGCCGTAGTTGTGAACCGTTTCGACGAGCACCGAAACGTTCTCCGGCGGGGTGTGCTGATTGATACCGTGACCCAGGTTGAAGACATGGCCGGTGCCACTACCGTAGTTATCGAGGATGCGCGTGGCTTCTGCCGCGACAGCTTCTGGGGAGGCGAACAGTGCCATCGGGTCGAAGTTGCCTTGCAACGCCACTTTGTCGCCGACGCGGCGGCGCGCCTCACCGATATCGGTGGTCCAGTCAAGGCCGACGGCATCGCAACCGCAGGCAGCGATGGCCTCGAGCCATTGGCCACCGCCCTTGGTGAACACGATGCAGGGAATGCGCTCGCCGTCATGGGTTTTCTTCAGGCCAGCGATCACGCGCTGCATGTAGCTGAGCGAAAACTCCTGGTAGGCCGCATGCGACAGCGCGCCGCCCCAGGTGTCGAAGATTTGCACCGCCTGTGCGCCCGACTCGATCTGGGCATTCAGGTAGTTCGTCACTGCCGTGGCATTCACCTCCAGAATGCGGTGCAGGAGATCGGGGCGGCTGTAGAGCATGGTCTTGAGCGTGCGGAAGTCGGCTGAGCCGCCACCTTCGACCATGTAGCAGGCCAGTGTGAAGGGCGAGCCGGAGAAACCGATCAGCGGTACCGAATTGTCGAGCGCGCGGCGGATTTCCACCACCGCATCCATCACATAGCGCAGATGGTCGTAGGGATCGGGCGGGGTGAGATCGCGGATGGCCCATTCTTCGCGCAGCGGACGCTCGAATTTCGGCCCCTCACCTTCGGCGAAATACAGGCCGAGGCCCATCGCGTCGGGCACGGTGAGAATGTCGGAAAACAGGATGGCGGCATCGAGATCGAAGCGCGCCAGGGGTTGCAGCGTTACTTCGCAGGCGAGGCTGGGGTTCTTGCATAGCGCAAGAAAATTGCCGGCACGGCGGCGCGTCTCGTTGTATTCGGGCAGGTAGCGACCAGCCTGGCGCATCAGCCAGAGGGGCGTGCGATCGGTCGGCTCGCGCAGCAGAGCACGCAGAAAGTTGTCGTTCTTGGGACGGGCCATGGTCGAGAATCCAGTGTGTTTATGCAATTATCGCATGCCCTCATTGGCGCAATGGCGAGCAATTGACGCACAATGCCCCATCCAACAAGGAGACGTACATGACCCAGCATATTGGCATTCTCACCGCCGGCGGCGACAGCCCCGGTCTCAACGCAGCGATCCGCGGCGTCGGCAAGGCCGCCATGGGCCATTACAAGATGCACGTCATCGGCTTTCGCGATGGTTTTCGCGGCCTGATGGAAAACCGCACCATGCCGCTCGACGGCGGCCAACTCTCGGGCATCCTCACCACCGGAGGCACCATCCTCGGCACCAGCCGTGACAAACCGCACCGGATGCCAGTGGGTGGCAAGATCCTTGACATGACCGACGCCATCGTCGGCAACTACCACGACAACCACCTCGACTGCCTCGTCTGTCTGGGCGGTGGTGGCACACTCAAAAATGCCTTGCGCCTGAAGCAGAAGGGGCTGAACGTCATCACCCTGCCCAAGACCATCGACAACGATGTGTTCGGCACTGATATCACCTTCGGTTTCGACACCGCGTTGGGCATCGCCACCGAGGCCATCGACCGCCTGCACAGCACGGCGCACAGTCATCACCGCATCATCGTCGTCGAAATCATGGGCCATCGCGCCGGCTGGCTGGCGCTGGGGGCGGGCATTGCCGGTGGTGCCGACGTGATCCTGATTCCCGAGATCCCCTATGACGTGGCCAGCGTCGCCGAAGCGATCCGCGAACGCGCACGCGGCGGCAAACCGTTCTCCATCGTCGCCGTCGCCGAGGGGGCAATCTCGATACAGGATCTGGCTGCGATCGAATCCGCCAGCAAGAAAAAATCCAAGCGCAAGGCCGACGATACGGAAGCGGATGCTGCCGAATTGCTCTACGCCGGTCGTACCCTGCGCCTCGCCCAGCAACTGGAAAAACTCACCGGGCTGGAAGCGCGCCTGACGATTCTCGGGCACCTGCAACGTGGCGGCACACCATCAGCGGCCGACCGCATCCTCGCCACTCGCCTCGGCACTGCCTGTGCCGATCTCATCGCCAAGAAACACTACGGTGTGATGGTGGCGGCCAAAGGTGAGGAAACGCGCCCGGTGAAGCTCGAAATGATTGGCAACAAGGTCAAGACCGTGCCGCCAGATCACGCGTGGGTAATATCGGCGCGGCGGGTAGGCACCAGCTTTGGCGACTGAGCTTGCAAGCTTACAAAGCGTTACAGTTGCCGGGTCATCGACTCTTTCCCCCCTTCGTTATTGGAAGCAGGCGCATGTGCGCTGATGACCTAACGAGAGGAAACTGAAATGTCCAAGCTGCTTGCCACCCTGATTGCCGGTTTGTTTGCCGTGTCCGCTTTTGCTGCTGATGCTCCCAAGCCGGCCGCGCCCGAAGCCAAGCCTGCAGTTGCTGCCGCCGCGCCGGAAGCGAAACCGGCCGCCACCGCACCGCAAGCCGCCGCCCCGGCCGAGAAAAAGGCCGTCAAGAAGCACAAGAAAGTGGCGCCGGCAACTCCTGCGGCTGCCCCCGCAGCAGCAGCTACCCCGGCAGTTCCTGCAGCGCCCGCAGCCAAGTAAATTTACGCGGCCTGCAAAACGCTCCCCCTCCAAGCGGGAGCGTTTTCTATTTGGGGTGACCCGTCGGGATGCTGCTTACTTGCGCCAGAACGCGGGCGTCAGCACTACCAGCAAGGTGAAGATTTCCAGTCGCCCGAGCAGCATGGCGACAGTGCATACCCAAGTCTGGAAATCGGTCAGGATTTCATAGGTGGTGGCCGGGCCGACCAAATTGAGACCGGGACCGGTGTTGTTGATGCTGGCGACTACTGCCGAGAAAGCGGAGATGATGTCGAGGCCGGAGAATGACAGCACGAGCGTCAATGTGACAATGATGCACATGTAAGCGAAACCGAAGGCCAGCACGGCTGTGATGATGTTCTGCGGTACCACGCCGCCACCGACGCGAATCGGCCAGACGACACTTGGATGCATGGCGCGCACCAGCTCTCGATAGACCTGCTTGTAGAGAATCAGTGCGCGGATCATCTTGATGCCGCCGCCGGTCGAACCGGCGCTCGTTACGAAGCTCGACAAAAACAGCATCCACAGCGGCGCAAACATCGGCCAGAGGCTGTAATCGACCGATGCCAGTCCGGTCGTGGTGGCGATCGACACGAGATTGAAGGCGCTATGTCGCAGCGCAGTCTCCATGTCCGGGTAGACATCGAGCACATAGAGATAGATCGCGATGCCGAGAATGCTGCCGACGGTGACGGCGAGGAACCAGCCTGCTTCCGGATCGTGCCGGTAGGGCTTCAACGAGTGGCCATGCAAGGCAAGAAAATGGGTGGCGAAATTCATGCCCGCCACCAGCATGAACAGTACGGCGATGAACTCGAGCAGGGGGGAATCGAAATAACCGAAGCTGGCGTCATGGCTGGAAAACCCCCCCAGACCCATTACCGAGAAGGCGTGCACGAAGGCATCGAGCCAGTCCATGCCGGCGAAGTAAAAGCTCAGAATGCACGCAACGGTGATGCCGGCATAGACCAGCCAGAGACCCTTGGCCGTCTGCGTCATGCGTGGTGTCAGTTGCGAGTCCTTCATCGGTCCTGGTGCTTCGGCCTTGAACATTTGCCGGCCGCCGATGCCCAGTAGTGGCAGCACGGCGACGGCGAGCACGATCAGGCCCATGCCGCCCAGCCAGACCAGCATGCCGCGCCAGAGGTTGATCGATGCCGGCAATTTGTCGAGATTGGGCAGTACGGTCGAGCCGGTGGTGGTCAACCCGGAAACGGCCTCGAAATAGGCGTCGGTGAAGGAAATGCCCAGATGAAAAATCAGCGGCATCCCGGCGAAGATCGGGAGAAGCGTCCACACCATGACGACCATGAGAAAGCCATCGCGTACCTTCAGGTCGTGTTTTTCACGTCGCGCTGCCCACCACAAACCCAGGCCGGTGGCGAGAGTGATCAGGAAGGCTTCATCGTAGGCGGATTCTGCCCCGTCATGCAAAAACCAGGACAGCAACAAGG
Organism: uncultured Rhodocyclaceae bacterium; assembly: GCA_903950295.1. Next base: position 1,244 of record CAJBAP010000469.1, on the reverse strand, counting down.
GGACAAGCATGGTGAACGAGAAGCACGTCAGCAACACACCAAAGACACGGATGACGGGGTAAAAGCGCTTCACGGCTGGCGTCAGTGCGACATGGCGCGATTAAAGAAAGCCAACGGAGACCTGGAATAGTCGCTCGACTTCTGCGACCTGGCGCTTGCGCATGCAGAAGACGATAACGTGGTCGTCGGATTCGATCACCGTGTCGTGGTGCGGAATGATGACGTGGTTGACCCACTCATCGACGAGGAAGCCCTCTTTCATCACGACTTCCGACTCGTGTCCGCGCCGCACGATGGCGCCGATGTGCGTGCCCTTGATGATGGGCAGTTCGTCGATGCGCCGGCCGACGATTTTTGAGGTGGTCTTGTCACCGTGGGCAATAATTTCGAGTGCTTCGGCCGCGCCACGGCGCAGGCTATGGACCTTGGCGACGTCGCCGCGCCGTACATGGGTGAGCAGTGCGCCGATGGAGACCTGTGCGGGTGACAGGCCGATGTCGATCGGCCCACCTTGAACCATATCGGCATAGGCGCGGCGATTGATTAGTGCCAGTACCCGCTTGCAGCCCAGACGCTTGGCCAGCGAGGCAGCCATGATATTGTCTTCGTCGTCGTTGGTCAGCGCGAGAAACATGTCGATCTCGTCGATGTTTTCCTGCGCCAGCAACTTTTCGTCAGTACCCTCGCCATGCAGTACCAGCGTATCGTCGAGCTTGCCGGCGATGATTTCCGCACGCTGCCGATCGCGCTCGATGAGTTTGACTGCATATTTTTTGCTCAGCATCGAAGCGACACGCAAGCCGATATTGCCGCCACCGGCAATCATGACGCGCTTGACCGGCTCCAGCATGCGCCGCAATTCTTGCAGGACGGGACGAATGTGCGCCGTGGCGGCGAGCACGAAAACCTCGTCACCCGGTTCGATGACGGTATGACCGTCCGGATCGAGGGGTTGGTGCTCACGGAAGATCGCGGCAATACGCGCATCGACGGCCGGGGGCAGGTGCTCGCGCATGGCGCGGATCGGTTTGCCTACCAACAAGCCGCCCTGATAGGCGCGCACGCCAACCAGTGTGACGATACCGTCGGCGAACTCAAGCACTTGCAGTGCTTCAGGAAATTCGATCAGCTTGACGATGTAATCGGTGATGTCCTGCTCGGGACAAATCGCATAGTCGACGGCGAAGTTTTCGTTCGAGAGCAACTCGCCCTCGAGGAAGTCGGCGGAGCGCAGGCGGGCGATG
>CAJBAP010000468.1 GCA_903950295.1 uncultured Rhodocyclaceae bacterium | reverse complement strand
TCCCCGCCGGCCGGACTCAATCGGATGAACTTGGCAATGCCGTCTTCGAGTTCGATGCCATCGGTCAGTTGCTTCATGGCGGTTTCACTTACCTCGCCCAGGACACGCACCGCATATTCGCGATCGATGCCATAGCGCGGATGCATCAGGCGGTTGGCCAGCGCTCCATCGGTAGTGAATAACAGCAGGCCGCAGGAATTGAAATCGAGTCGGCCGATGGCGATCCAGCGACTGCCGCGCAGACGCGGCAACGCATTGAAGACGCTGGGTCTGCCCTGCGGGTCGTCGCGCGACACGATCTCACCTTCAGGCTTGTGGTACAGCAGTACGCGCGGGATGCGTTCGGCAAAGTGAAGATTGACGAGCCGGCCACCCACTTTTACCTTATCGGTGGCCACGATCCGCTGACCCAGATGGGCCGACTCACCATTGACATGGACGCGCCCGGCAGCGATCCATTCCTCGATTTCACGGCGCGAACCCAGCCCGGTGTCAGCCAGAGCTTTTTGCAATTTGATGCTGGCCTGTTCCTCGGCAGCAGACGGTGGCGCATGACGCGCCGACTTGTCAGGCCGCGTTGGCGCTCTGGAAGGCGTCGCTTTGCGCGGGGTTTTCGCCGGCGCAGCCGCTGGTGTTGCCGTCGGCCGGTTCGAGGCGCTGCGCGGTGTTTGCGGGGAGCGCTGACCCTGTGGAGAGCGTTCCATCTTGGGAGATCTGGCGCTCTGGCGCCGCGGGGGTTTCGTCTGGTTTGGCATCGATCATCCGTTCAATCTCGGCCAGCGGCGGCAACTCCGACAGACTGCGCAGGCTCAGGTCATCAAGAAATTTTCGGGTGGTGGCATACAGCGCCGGCCGCCCGGGGGAATCGCGGTGGCCGACAGTATCGACCCAACCGCGACCTTCCAGCGTCTTTATCACATTGGGCGACACCGCCACGCCACGAATATCCTCGATGTCGCCACGCGTCACCGGCTGACGATAGGCGATGATCGCCAGCGTTTCCATCACGGCCCGCGAGTACCTGGGCGGCTTTTCGTTTTTCAGACGATCGAGGAAACCCTGGTATTCGGGACGCGTCTGGAAACGCCAGCCCGAGGAGAGTTGCACCAACTCGATGCCCCGCTCCGACCAGTCGCGCCGCAGGTCGTCCAGCAAGGTGCGCCAGGTATCATCGTCGAACGGATCGTCGAAGAGTTTTTTCAACTCGACCAGCGGCATCGGTTCGACCGCCGCCAGTAGCGCCGTCTCAAGGACGCGTTTGTAGTCGTCAGGTTTGTAGAGTTGCAGCATCGCTCAATTTTACATAGATGGGCGCCAGCGCTTCGCTCTGCGTGAGTTCGACGAGGCGCTCGCGGGACAATTCAAGAATGGCCAGAAAACTCACCACCAGACTGGCGATGCTGGTGTGGCTGCTGCTCACATCGAACAGATTTTCGAAAACGACATAGTTGCGCCCTTGCAGGCGTCGCATGATGAGGCCCATGTGCTCGCGCACCGACAGCTCCTCGCGCTGGATGCGGTGGTGCTGGTGCATCTTGGCCTGGCGCATCAGGGAAAGCCACACCACCTGAAGATCATTCACGCTCACCTCGGGTTCCCGCGCGGCTACTTTATCGGCAATCCACACCGACGCCCACTCGTAATCGCGGTGTACCTGCGGCAGGGCATCAAGCTTGGCAGCAGCCAGTTTGATGCGCTCGTATTCCATCAGACGCCGCACCAGTTCGGCGCGCGGATCTTCCGCCTCGCCGGTATCGGCTTTCGGCGGGCGCGGCAACAGCAGGCGCGACTTGATCTCCAGCAGCATTGCCGCCATCAAAAGGTAATCCGCTGCCAATTCGAGATTAGTGCGGTGCATCGCCTCGACATAGACCAGATATTGTGCCGTCAGCGGTGCCATCGGAATGTCGAGAATATTCAGGTTGGCCTTGCGGATCAGATAGAGCAGCAGGTCGAGCGGTCCTTCGAAGGCATCCAGAATGACTTCCAGCGCGTCGGGCGGAATATAGAGATCGCGCGGCATATCCGGAAACGGCTCACCATAGAGCTTGGCAATGTGCGGAAGTTCCGAGATTGCCGTCCCGCTGGCGCCGACTTTTTCAACTTCTTCTGCAATCATCATGACACCGTATATGCCGCAGTTCCGACCGCGATCAATGCTTCCTGGTCGTTGAAGAGCTCCATCCGCGTCACCGCTACCTTGTTACCGGTACGTAGCGGAAAGCCCCGCGCCAAAAACCATTTCCCGTCGCCGGGGCGCAGATAGTCGATGCGCAGGTCGATGGTGCCGATGCGGGCGAAGC
>CAJBAP010000467.1 GCA_903950295.1 uncultured Rhodocyclaceae bacterium | reverse complement strand
TCAAGCAGGCGTGCTGCCCTTTCGGCATCGGCATAGAAGAGTTCGTAGAAATCGCCCATGCGATAAAACAGCAGCACGTCGGGATGCGCTGCTTTCAGTTGCAGGTATTGCCGGATCATGGGGGTGTGTTCTTGCACCCCCTTCGAGATATCCTTTGATTTCAACGTGTTGTCTTTTTTGTCAATCACTTGCAATTGTTTCAACCATTCCGTTTCGAGCCTTTTCAAGTCCCTCCCCGCACGGGTCAGCAGTGTCCCGGTGGTTGGATGGACGCCGAGGAACAACGCGGCGACTTGTTGTACGCCGGGATTAACTGACCGTCAGACGGCGATGGCCTCGACGCCCTTGCGTTCGATGACCTGCAACAGTTTGGCGGCAGCACCGCTGGGATGCTTGCCGGAATCCGGGGCTTCCCATTTCTGGACGGTGGAGACGCTGACGTTCAGTAAGGCGGCGAAGACCGACTGGCTCATGTTGGCCTTGCCCTTGCGAATCTGGGCCACTTTCTTCGGCGTGAAGACTGGGGGCTTCTGGCAGAGTCCACGAATCTGCATCATGTCCTGCATCGTGATCAGGCCGTGAGCGTCCAGGGCACCAGCCATTTCCATCATTTCATCCAGCATGCGCCGGTCTTCGCTTTCCAGTGGTTTGCGTTTTGTACGTTCACTCATGGCATATCTCCTCAATCGTTCCGGCATCGAGCATTTCGGACATTTTGTTGGTACTTGCATTCTCAAGCCCTTTGGCCACCAGCTTTGCAGCATCGATCACCTTGTCGTTAAAGTCGCTGCCCGGTTCGCTCTTCTCCCGTCCAACCAGAAAGAAGATGGCTCGTTCGTGCTTCTTGGCAACCAGCGTCCGGGTTGATCCGCTTTTGCCCTTGCCGGCGATGGCAACCCGTTTCTTACAGACGCCACCGCCCAGGTCTGCCTCGAAAATCCCTTGTTCTATTTCACGGGCAGCAGCACACAACGCTTCGTCAGTCACGAGCTTCCTGGCCCACCGGCCGAAGGTTTTGAGCTTGAATACTCGCTTGGTACGCATGCGCCATTTATAGCATTCCATAGCACCAGGTGCAATAGATGTTATTGTCGCATTGCCTTTCAGCAGAAACTAAGGTGCGCGTAGTTGCGGGTAGCCGCTACACAATCCTTGACCAACCCCGGCCCGCGATACACGAGGCCGGAATAGATTTGTACCAGTTGTGCGCCGGCGTCCAGTTTGGCCTTGGCCTTGGCACCGTCGACTACGCCACCGGCGGCGATGATGGGCAACTCCCCGGCGAGGGCAGCAGCCAGTTTTTTGACCACGAGTGTTGAAGACTCGAACAGGGGCGCACCCGAGAGGCCACCGGTTTCGTCGGCGTTGGGTTGGCCGGTGACCTTGCTGCGGTCAAGCGTCGTATTGGTGGCGATGACGGCCTCGATGCGGTGGCGGCGCAAGGCGTCAGCAATATTCGTGATCTGTCCGTCGTCGAGGTCGGGTGCGATCTTCAGGGTGAGTGGTACATGGCGACCGTGTTGCTGGGCGAGTTCGGCCTGACGGGTCTTGAGAGCACCAAGCAGGGCGTCAAGTTCGGATTCACCCTGCAAGGCACGCAGGTTCTTGGTATTGGGCGAGGAAATGTTGACCGTGATGTAACTGGCGTACGGATAGGCCTTGGTCAGTCCAATCAGATAATCGTCGGCGGCACGCTCGATGGGGGTGTCGGCATTCTTGCCGATGTTGATGCCCAGGATGCCCTTGAAACGGGATGACTTGACGTTGGCAACGAGGGCGTCGATGCCGTGGTTGTTGAAGCCCATGCGGTTGATGATGCCCTCGACCTGCGGCAGGCGGAACATGCGTGGCTTGGGGTTGCCCGGTTGTGGGCGAGGCGTGACGGTACCGATCTCGATGTGGCCGAACCCCCAGCCGGCGAGTGCATCGATGCATTCGCCATTTTTGTCGAGGCCGGCGGCGAGGCCGATGCGATTGGGGAAGTCGATGTCCATGACACGGGTCGGGGTGTCGGGTAACGGGCCGCCACCAGGAACAATTGTGCCGATGGTGCGCATGCCGGTGATGGCCAGTTCATGCGCTGTT
>CAJBAP010000466.1 GCA_903950295.1 uncultured Rhodocyclaceae bacterium | reverse complement strand
GCACCGACGCCGGCATTGATGTTGAGGCCGTCTGGCGTGGCACCCACGGCGACCACTTCAGCCCCCAGTTCATGGAATACTTTGGGCGCAACGTGATAAGCGGCGCCATGCGCGCAATCGACTACCAGTTTCAGCCCACGCAAATCGAGTTCGTTCGGGAAGGTACTCTTGCAAAATTCGATGTAACGCCCGGCGGCATCATCGACGCGACGCGCCTTGCCCAGATGCGCCGAATTCATGCAGCCCATCGGCTGCACGAGGCGTGCCTCGATTTCCTCCTCCACTGCATCCGGCAACTTGTAGCCACCGGCAGCGAAGAACTTGATGCCGTTGTCGTCATAGGGATTGTGTGAAGCCGAGATCACCACGCCAGCTGCCAGCCGCAAGGCGCGGGTCAGATAGGCCACTGCCGGCGTCGGTAGCGGCCCGCACAGCATCACATCGACGCCGGCGGCGGCGAAGCCCGACTCCAGTGCGGCTTCGAGCATGTAGCCGGAGATGCGGGTGTCCTTGCCGATCAGCACTGCCGGACGCTCCCCCTCCTTCGTGTGTCCCAACGCACGGGCATGCGCAACCAGTGTTTCGCCAGCGGCAAAGCCGAGACGCAAAGTGAAATCCGGTGTAATCGGCAGCTTGCCGACGCGGCCGCGCACACCATCGGTGCCGAAATATTGTCTTGCCATTGTTATGTTTTCCCTTCAATTGCCGCCACGTTCATTGCTGTCAATACCGCCAGCGCATCTCTTGTCGCTGCAACATCGTGCACCCGCACGATGCTCGCACCCCGCTCTACTGCCAACACCGCTGCCGCCACGCTGCCATGCACGCGCGCCGCACCATTCTGCCGGCCGGTGACAGCCCCCAACATCGATTTTCGCGACAATCCCGCCAGCACGGGCACTCCGATATCCCCCAGACGCAGCAACTCACGCAATAGCGTGTAATTGTGTGCCACCGACTTGCCGAAGCCAAAACCGGGATCGATCACCAAGCGTGCGCGCGCAATACCGGCCGCCTCACAAGCTGCCACGCGCGCCGCGAGAAAATCATGAACCTCCTGCGTTACGTCCTCATAGTGCGGATCGGTTTGCATGGTACGCGGCTCACCCTGCATGTGCATCAGGCACACACCCACATCACTGACAGCAAGCACCTCCAGCGCACCAGGTGCCTGCAAGGCTGCAATGTCGTTGATCATCACCACGCCGGCATCGATCACCGCGCGCATTACTTCCGGCTTGGTGGTATCAACCGACACCGGCAGGCCCCAGTCGCGCACCGCATGCAATACGGGCAGAAGCCGCGTCAGTTCCACCTCCGCCGGTACCGGCGGGGCACCGGGACGCGACGATTCGGCGCCCAGATCGAGAAAGTCAGCACCAGCGACACGCTGAATTTCGGCGTGGGCGATGGCGGCAGAGATATCACCACCCACCCCATCGCCGGAAAACGAGTCGGGGGTGAGGTTGATGATGCCCATAATCAAGGGGCGTTCAAGGGAGATGCGGAACGAACCGCACTGCAAGTGGGTCATTGCTGCCGGATTTTACCGGACTGAAGGGCACGGCTTACGTGGGATGCTTCTCTGTCACCATGCGGTCGAGCAGTTCCATGACCTCGTGACTGCCTGACTCCATTTCCTGCAATCCATCGACAATGGCCATCTGCACGCTCGAATCATTTTCCCAGTCCAGCTTGAGATCCTCCAGGACGCGATGCGCCCCGTTATGAACCTTGGCGTGCGGCAGATCGAGCGCACGATACGCCGGGTATTGCCCGAACAGAATCTTGCCATCTCCGAGATACCATTTGCCGAGGCGACACTGTTGATGATTCACGCCGACCGCTTGGGAATATTGGTTGTCGCCGCCGCTATTGAGGGAAAGGTAAGCGCGCTGTTTGTAGATCATGTGATCCATCTTCACCAGCGTGGTAAAGCTCTTGTCATGCACCAGGATTGACAGCTGCTCGGTTTCGAGAGCAGCAGCCGCAAAACGGCCAAAGGTGTCGGCCAACTTGCCGACCACCGCCGAGGAACTATCTGTCATTTCGCGCATTTCAAGGGCATTCTCCTGCATCACCGCGCCATCATTGGTCAGCCCGCGCATAACCAGGCCAATAGACTGTGAGGCGGAACGGGTCTTTTCGGCCAGTTTGCGCACCTCGTCGGCCACCACCGCGAAACCGCGCCCCGATTCGCCGGCGCGGGCTGCTTCAATAGCCGCATTCAACGCCAGCAGGTTGGTCTGGTCTGAAATCTCGGTGATCAGCGTGACGGCCTGGTTGATCTCCTGGCTGCGTGCATTCAGCTCGGTAATAGCATCGGCCACCTGGTGGATGCGCTGCCCGATCCCCGTCAGGTGGCTCACCACCTCAGTCACTGCGCTCTGGTTTTGTACCGCCACTGCCGCCGTCTCGGTCGCTCCCGCAGCCGCCTTGCGCATCTGCTCGGTGATGCCGATCAGGTCAGCCTGCGTGCCGGTCAGGTTGCTGATCAGGTTACCGGCGTTGAGTTGCCCGGCACTGGTCAGCAACATGTTCTTCATCTGCGAACGCGTATGCCCCGTCATGCTGGCCAACAGCGTGTTGTGTGACTCTGCTGCCTCGTGGAAACGACCATGCAAACCTGCCGCCTGTGCGGTACGTTCATAACGGCCATCCATCTGGGCACGGAATGAACTTTCGGCCTCGCGAAAATAGGCCTCCAACTGGTCGATCATGTCGTTGAGAGCCCAGACCAACCGACCGATCTCGTCGGTATCGGGCACGCCGGTAACACGGTAGCAAAAATTTCCCTTCCCGATCTTTTCGGCCAGATCGACCGCCTTGTGGATCGGCGCCAGCGATTGCCCCATACGCCGCTGCCCCCACCAGGAATACGCCAATCCCAGAAGCAGGAAAACCAGCAACCAAGGCTGGAAACCGGTCAGAGCAAAAGTGGCCAGCAAGGTCACCAGCAACAGCGCGGTGTGCCCCCAGCACAGGTTTCTGAGCTTAGAGTGCAAGGACGAACTTTTCATAGCTCTTTCCATTCATGGCCTGATTAAGCACTGCGCTACCCGCTTCGATTGCATCCCGAGCGCCGGCACGTTTTTCTGCCACCAGCATTTCCCGATAGAGAGCCTCGACAACCTGCACGGCCTCTGCCCGCGGCTTGCGCCGCACCGAGGTATAGCCGGTAATGTTGCGCTCCGTATCGCGGTCGGGCGTTACCGTGGCAAGCACCCAATAGTAGCTGCCGTCCTTGGCCATGTTTTTCACGTAGCCCATGAACTCCTGCCCGGCGGGGATGTAATCCCACAACAACTTGAAAACGCTGCGCGGCATGTCGGGATGGCGAATGATGTTGTGCTGACTGCCAAGCAATTCAGCCTCGGAATAACCGGACAGGGCGATGAAGATCCGGTTGGCGTAAAGGATGCGCCCCTTCGGATCGGTTTTCGTAACGATGAAGTCCTCATCGCCAAGACCGCGTTCCACGCTGGTCGGCGTACTACCTGATTTCATGGAATCCCCCTCTTCTGTGGCTCTATATTACCTTTGAAATAGCCAAACAGACCTGAGCCAGATCGTTTTTCCAGGCCGCTTTAAAGGCACAATCCCGGCTTCAGAAACATTGTGCGAGGTGCAAAACCATGCAATCCGGCCCGAGAGAAATCATCACGCCATTTCGCCCCATTCCACTCGAAGTACCTGAAGGGATGAAACCCAACGAATTCTTCAACAGCACCGAGAACCTCAACGACCTCGTACACAACAACGGTCTGTTGCAGAACCCGGAGGGTCTGCTGCTCTACCGTAAGGCACTCGGCCACAGCAATGAATTCGACTGCTCAATCATCTACAACACCTCCCGTAGCATCCTCGACCCGCTCGGTCGACCGGTGCGCCGCACCCAAGTACCTGACGAAGTAAAGAACGTCTGGAATCGCATGAACCAGACCATCATCGAGTTCATGCTCGAACGCTACCCCGATCCGAATGAAAAGCTGGTGTTGGCCGGCGAGGCCAGTCTTGACGCCACCTGGCCGCTCACCTCCCCCGGCGTGCCGAGCATCCGCATGCTGCACAATCATTTCATCGTCTTTGACAAGGCAGTGCTGCGCACCGCGCCCATCGCAGACGTCAGCAATCCGAATCTCACTGACGGTGGCCAGCACTCGTTGTTTCAGGCCCACATGCGCGATGTCTATCGGGCCTTCTTCGATGGGCTCGAACTGCAGATCCTCAAACCCTGCGAATCGAGTTCCTGTCGGATCGCTCTCACCGGCTATCCGCAGGGGCTGCCAAGCTGGGAAGTCCTGGGTGGTGCAGCAGCATTGAAGGAGGTACGCTTCTGGAAGGAATACGACACCATCCTCAAGGGCTTCATCGATTTCTACCGCACCTTCTTCACCCAGGTGTCCACACGCAATGCGCCCTTGCCGCGCGACATCCATTTCCCGGAACTGGTCGAGACGCGCCTGCAATTCGACAACGACTTCCTCAAGACGGCGAAGATGGTGCGCGATCGCTGTATCCACGATGCCAGGTACGCCAATGCCATCCGCTGGCAACCGGCTTTCAAGCAGTTGATCTACCGCAATGACGACGGCAAACTGATCGTCACCATCAGCCAGAACTCCATCGGCAACGCCATCACGGAGCTTTTGGGTGTGGTGGTCAAGCGCGCACCCGATGCCGAGGCCTATGGCCGCGCCGAGCCGGCATTGATCGAGAAACTGTTGGAAGTGCGCCGCCGTCTGGTCGAAGCGGATCTCGGCGAAGGCATCGCCACGCCCCACTGGGGCGCGGCGTAACCAAAAATCAGGCCGGTGCCGTAGCGGTAGGCTCGGGGCCAGGCGTATTGTCACCCGGTGCTGACTTGACCGGCGCACTGGAAGGCTTGGGCGGACGTGGTGGCTTGCCTTCCATGATGTCGTTGATCTGGTCGGCGTCGATGGTTTCCAACTCGAGCAGCGCGGCGGTCATGGCCTCGACCTTGTCGCGATTTTCTTCGAGCAGGCGACGCGCCAGTGCATATTGCTCGTCGATGATGCGGCGAATTTCCGCATCGACCGTCTGCAAAGAGGCTTCCGACATGTTCTTGTGTGTGGTCACCGAGCGGCCGAGGAATATCTCGCCCTCCTCCTCGCCATAAACCATCGGGCCGAGGATGTCGGACATGCCCCACTGTGTGACCATGCGCCGCGCCAGATCGGTGGCACGCTGGAAGTCGTTGGAAGCACCCGTAGTCATCTGATCCATGAACAATTCTTCGGCAATGCGGCCACCGAACAACACGGTGATCGTGTTCAACAAACGCACACGATCCTGGCTGTAGCGATCTTCGGTCGGCAACTGCATGGTCACGCCCAGCGCGCGACCGCGCGGGATGATCGTCACCTTATGCACCGGGTCAGTCTTGGGCAGGAGCTTGGCGACCACGGCATGACCGGACTCATGGTAGGCGGTGTTCTTGCGCTCTTCCTCGGGCATGACCATGGAACGCCGCTCGGCGCCCATCATTATCTTGTCCTTGGCGCGCTCAAAATCTTCCATGTCGACGAGACGCTTGTTGGCACGTGCGGCAAACAGCGCCGCCTCGTTCACCAGGTTGGCCAGGTCGGCGCCGGAGAAGCCGGGGCAACCGCGCGCCAGCACGGAGGGTTCGACATCGGTCGACAGCGGCACCTTGCGCATATGAACCTTGAGGATCTGCTCGCGGCCGCGAATATCAGGTAGCGGCACCACCACCTGGCGGTCAAAACGACCGGGGCGCAGCAGCGCGGGATCAAGCACGTCCGGACGGTTGGTCGCGGCAATCACGATCACGCCAACGGAAGCTTCGAAACCGTCCATCTCGACCAACAACTGGTTCAGGGTCTGTTCGCGTTCGTCGTTGCCACCACCCAGGCCGGCACCACGCTGGCGACCGACGGCATCGATCTCGTCGATGAAAATGATGCAGGGCGAGGCCTTTTTAGCCTGCTCGAACATGTCGCGCACACGTGCCGCACCGACACCAACGAACATCTCGACAAAGTCGGAACCGGAAATCGAATAGAACGGCACCTTGGCCTCGCCGGCGATCGCGCGCGCCAGCAGCGTCTTGCCGGTACCGGGCGAACCCACCATCAGCACGCCGCGCGGAATACGGCCACCAAGCTTCTGGAATTTGGATGGATCGCGCAAGAAGTCGACCAACTCGGACACTTCTTCCTTGGCCTCTTCGCAGCCCGCTACATCGGCAAACGTGACGGTATTGCTGTTTTCATCCAGCATGCGCGCCTTGCTCTTGCCGAACGAGAACGCGCCGCCCTTGCCACCGCCCTGCATCTGGCGCATGAAGAACACCCAGACACCGATCAACAGCAGCATCGGGAACCAGGAAACAAAAATGCTTGTGAGGAAAGACTGTTCTTCCTCGGGTTTGGCCACCACCTTGACATTGTTCTTGAGCAGGTCGGACACCATCCAGAGGTCGGGGGGAGCATAGGTGACGATACGCTTGCCGTCCTGCGTCGTCGCCTCAAGCGTGCGCCCCTGAATCACCACCTTGGCGACGCGCCCCGACTTCACCTCGTCAAGGAAAGCCGAGTATTCCATGGTGTTCTGTGTCGTCTGGCGGGTATTGAACTGGTTGAACACCGTCATCAGCACGACACCGATCACCAACCAGATAGCAAGATTTTTGAAAAGATTGTTCAAGGTAACGCCTCTCTATTCCCCGGTCCGGGTATGCAGATGCTCATTCTAGGATGCTTCCAGTTTCGCCGCAAATTGCCACCGATTGCCATAAGACACGATCAAACCATCTTTTTTTGCTTCGCGAGCAAATACAACTCGGCACTCCGGTCTCTCGATGCCGCCGGCTTGCGCGTAGCCAGCGTCCCGAAGTTTTCCTGTAGCGCCTTGCGTAGTTCCATGAAACCCGCGCCCTGAAACACCTTGGTCAGCAGCGCCCCGCCCGGCTTCAGGTACTGGCGAGAAAAATCGAGTGTCAGCTCCGCCAGCAACATCATCTGCGCATTGTCCGTGTCCGTAATCCCGGTCATATTGGGTGCCATGTCGGACAAAACAAGGTCGACCTGCCGTCCCGCCAGCGCCGACTTTAGCTGGTCGAGCACCGCGTCTTCACGGAAATCGCCCTGGATGAAATCAACCCCAAGCAGAGGTTCCATTTTCAGCAGATCCAGCGCGATCATGCGCCCGCCCGGCTGGATTCGCTTCACCGCATACTGGCACCAGCTACCCGGCGTCGCCCCCAGATCGACGACGGTCATGCCCGGCTTCAGCAGATGGTCCTTTTCGTCGATCTCCTTGAGCTTGAAGACGGCGCGCGAACGCCAACCCTCCTTCTGCGCCAGTTGAACATAGGTGTCATTGACGTGTTCCGTCATCCACATCTTGCTTTTTTTCTTCTGCTTGGTTGTCCAACTCATTTTTTCCAGCTCACAGGTAGAATCCGATCATGATTGAACTTAGCCCCATTCAGCGCCGCGCCCTGCGCGCCACCGCCCATCATCTCCAACCCGTCGTCGCCATCAGCCAGAAGGGTCTTTCGCCCGCCGTTTTGAAGGAAATCGACGCCTCGCTGAATTCGCACGAGCTCATCAAGGTCAAACTTCACGGCATCGAGCGGGATGACCGCGCTGCCTTGCTGGCCGAGATTTGCAACGAACTGAATTGTGCTCCGATACAACACATCGGCAACATTCTGGTGCTCTGGAGGGAAAACCCCGAGAAAGAAGCTGCCGCTGCGACCAAACCCCGCCGCAAGGCCCCTGCCCCGCGCAACAAGAAAGAAGCGGCAGCGGCCCTTGAAAAGAAGGCACGCAAGAAATAGTCGCTGCGCCGTCCCGCCAGCGCCGACTTTTCTATGTGGCGGGTGCATCGTGGCCTGAGTCGCCGAACACCATCTGTTTGAGCCGGAATAGCTCGTCGCGCGCTGCGGCGGCCCGTTCAAACTCCAGATTTTTGGCGTGCTCCTGCATGGATTTTTCCAGCCGCTTGATCTCGCGCGCCAGCGCCTTCTCGCTCATTGCCTCGTATTTCGCCGCCTCCTGCGCTACTTTCAGTTCGCGGTTGAGCGCCTCGACATCATAGACGCCATCGATGATGTCCTTGATGCGTTTCTTCACGCCCACGGGCGTGATGCCATGCTCGAGGTTGTGATGTAGCTGCTTTTCCCGCCGGCGTTCGGTTTCGGCCATGGCGCGCTGCATCGAATTGGTGATCCGGTCAGCGTAGAGAATCGCTTTGCCGTTGAGGTGGCGGGCGGCACGGCCAATGGTCTGGATCAATGCACGTTCCGAGCGCAGGAAGCCTTCCTTGTCGGCATCGAGGATTGCCACCAGCGACACCTCGGGAATATCCAACCCCTCGCGCAGCAGGTTGATGCCGACCAGCACGTCGAACATGCCGAGGCGCAGGTCACGGATGATCTCGACGCGCTCGACGGTGTCGATATCAGAATGCAGATAGCGTACCTTGATGCCGTTGTCGGCGAGGAAGTCGGTAAGTTGTTCCGAAAGCCGCTTGGTCAAGGTAGTGACGAGGACACGCTCGCCGGCGACTACACGCCGCTTGATTTCCGCCAGCAAATCATCCACCTGCGTCGTCGCCGGCCGCACTTCCAGCACCGGATCGACCAGCCCGGTCGGCCGCACCAACTGCTCCACCACTTGGCCCTGGTGCTCATGCTCATAGTTGGCGGGCGTCGCCGAGACAAAGATGGTCTGCGGCATCAGGCGCTCAAACTCTTCGAACTTGAGCGGACGGTTATCCAGTGCCGATGGCAGGCGGAAGCCATAGTTAACGAGGTTTTCCTTGCGCGAACGGTCACCCTTGTACATGCCACCGACCTGCGGAATCGTCACGTGCGACTCGTCGACGAACATGATCGCGTCTGGCGGCAGATAATCGTAAAGCGTTGGTGGTGGCTCGCCGGCCTTGCGTCCGGAGAGGTGACGCGAGTAGTTCTCGATACCCTTGCAAAAGCCGATCTGGTCGAGCATTTCCAGATCGAAGCGCGTGCGCTGCTCGATGCGCTGGGCTTCCACGAGTTTCTGCTCCTGATAGAAAAACTCGGCGCGTTCGCGCAGCTCACGCTTGATCTTTTCGATGGCCTGCAACACCGTACCGCGCGGCGTGACGTAATGGCTCGATGGGAACACCGTGAAGCGCCCCAAGCGCTGTTTCGTGTGGCCGGTCAATGGATCAAACACCGTCAGCGTCTCGATCTCGTCGTCGAACAGCGACACGCGCAAGGCGCTCTCGGCGTTTTCTGCCGGAAAGATGTCGATCACATCGCCACGCACGCGGAAAGTGCCACGATGAAAATCCACCTCGTTGCGCTCGTACTGCATTTCCGACAGGCGCCGGATGATCTCGCGCTGGCCGATTTTCTCGCCTTCGCGCAGATGCAAGATCATCGCGTGGTAATCGACCGGATCGCCGATGCCGTAGATCGCCGACACGGTGCAGACGATCACCACGTCACGTCGCTCCAGCAGCGACTTGGTCGCCGACAGCCGCATCTGTTCGATGTGCTCGTTGATCGACGAATCCTTCTCGATGAACAAATCGCGCGCCGGAACATAAGCCTCGGGCTGGTAATAGTCGTAGTAGGAGACAAAGTACTCGACGGCATTCTCGGGAAAGAACTCGCGAAACTCCGAATAAAGCTGCGCCGCCAGTGTCTTGTTGTGCGCCAGCACCAATGCCGGCCGCCCCAAACGGGCGATGACATTAGCCATCGTGTAGGTCTTGCCCGATCCGGTCACGCCCAATAGCGTCTGGAAGGAGAGACCATCCCCGACCCCCTCCATCAGCAGCCGGATCGCCTCCGGCTGGTCACCGGCAGGCAGAAAAGGCTGGTGCAGGCGGAAGGGACTGCCAGTAAATTCAACAACTTGTTCGTTCATCAGAAATTTCGATTTTGCAGCGCAATAGCCGGCTTGGTGGTTTCGACTATTATGGCGCGTTATTTCCCTTCTTGATTTCAGGAGCATTGCCGTTATGAGTACCTCACTCTTCGCCGCCGTCGAAATGGCCCCCCGCGACCCGATTCTGGGCCTCAACGAAGCCTACAACGCCGAAAAGAACCCCGCCAAGGTCAACCTCGGCGTCGGTGTCTATTTTGGCGACGACGGCAAGATTCCGCTGCTGGCCGCCGTCAAGGCCGCCGAAAAAGCCCGCCTCGAAACCCAGCCGCCGCGTGGCTACCAACCTATCGAGGGCACCCCCGCCTATAACGGTGCGGTACAAAATCTCATGTTCGGCAAAGATTCAGAGTTGCTCGCCGCCGGCCGTGCCATCACCGCCCAATGCCTCGGCGGCACGGGCGCGCTCAAGGTTGGCGCCGACTATCTCAAGCGCCTGCTGCCTGACGCCAGTGTGTACATCAGCGACCCGAGTTGGGAAAACCACCGCGCCCTGTTCGAAGCCGCCGGCTTCCCGGTCAAGGAATACGCCTACTACGATGCTGCCACGCGCGGTGTCGACTTCGCCGCCATGAAGGCCTCGCTGGCCGCGATGCCCGCCAAGTCCATCGTCGTGCTGCACGCCTGCTGCCACAATCCGACCGGTGCCGACCTCTCCGCCGCCCAGTGGGCCGAAGTCGTTGCTGCCATCAAGGAGCGCAACCTTGTCGCCTTCATCGACATGGCCTACCAGGGCTTCGCCGACGGCATCAAGCAGGATGCCGCCGCGCTCGACCTGTTCTCTGCTTCCGGCCTGCAGTTCGTCGTTTCCAGTTCTTTCTCCAAGTCCTTCTCGCTCTACGGCGAGCGTGTCGGCGCACTGACCATCGTCACCGACAGCAAGGATGAGTCGGCGCGTGTGCTCTCACAAGTGAAGCGCGTGATCCGTACCAACTACTCCAACCCACCCACCCACGGCGGCGCCATCGTCGCGGCCTGCCTCGCCAGCCCCGAGCTGCGCCAGATGTGGGAAGACGAACTCGCCGGCATGCGCGATCGCATCCGCGCCATGCGCACCAGCCTGGTCGAGAAGCTCGCGGCCGCTGGCGCCCCGGACTTTGGCTTCATCAACGTCCAGCGTGGCATGTTCTCCTACACCGGTCTCACTACTGCTCAAGTGGAGAAAATGCGCGCCGAGTACGGTATTTATGCCGTTGGCACCGGTCGTATCTGCGTCGCCGCACTCAACACGAAGAACATCGACTACGTGGCGAAGGCCATCGCCGCCGTCATCAAATAGGAAATATCCGTATAATTCGCCGCCGTTAGTCGTAATGATTTTGCGTCGGTAGCTCAGCGGTAGAGCATCGCCTTCACACGGCGGGGGTCACAGGTTCAATCCCTGTCCGACGCACCAGCTTTCCAAGCCCGACTTCGCGTCGGGCTTTTTTCTTTCTGTAGTGGTATCGGAGGACCCAGTCATGCCGAATATCCTGACCAACACCAGTCGCCTCAGCGACCTTGATCTCCACCTGTTCCGCGAGGGCAGCCACACCCGTCTTTATGAGCGCATGGGGGCACATCCGGAAGTACGCGACGGTGTCGCCGGGTGCCACTTTGCACTCTGGGCGCCGAATGCTCACGCCGTTTCCGTAACCGGCGATTTCAACGGTTGGCACCGGCATACCCACTGGCTGAAGTGCATTCACGCCGATGCCGGCATCTGGGAAGGCTTCGTGCCCGGCGCCACCCTCGGCCAGCATTACAAGTTCCATATCGAATCGAACAAGGATGCCTACAAGGTCGACAAAGCCGACCCCTTCGCTTTCAGCAGCGAAATCGCACCGGCCACCGCCTCGGTCATCGCCAATCTCAACTATCACTGGCACGACGAAAGCTGGATGGCGCAGCGCAAGCAGGCCAATGCACTTGACGCCCCACACTCGGTCTATGAAGTGCATCTGGGCTCATGGCGCCGTTCGCCGGACAACCCCGAGCTACCGCTCAACTATCGTGATCTCGCGCCCCAACTCGCCGACTATTGCGTGGATATGGGCTTTACCCATGTCGAGTTGCTGCCGGTGATGGAGCATCCGTTCTACGGTTCGTGGGGTTATCAGGTCACCGGATTTTTCGCTGCCACCTCACGCTATGGCTCGCCGCAGGACTTCATGTTCCTCGTCGATCACCTGCATCAGCGCGGCATCGGCGTAATCCTCGACTGGGTGCCCTCGCACTTTCCGAACGACGAGCATGGACTGGCCTATTTCGATGGCACGGCGCTCTACGAGCATGCCGACCCACGCCAGGGCTATCACCCGGAATGGAGCAGTCAGATTTTCAATTATGGCCGCCACGAAGTACGCGCCTTCCTGCTTTCCAGCGCACTGTTCTGGCTCGACAAATATCACATCGACGGCCTGCGCGTCGATGCCGTTGCCTCCATGCTGTATCTCGACTACGCCCGCAAAGAGGGTGAATGGATTCCCAACGAATACGGCGGCCGTGAAAACATCAACGCCATCCAGTTCCTGCGCCAGTTGAACGAAGCGGTGTATCGCGACTTCCCCGATACTCAGTGCATCGCCGAGGAATCAACAGCCTGGCCAATGGTGTCGCGCCCCACCTGGGTGGGCGGACTGGGCTTTGGCATGAAGTGGAACATGGGCTGGATGCACGACACGCTCGACTATTTCGCCCACGAACCGATCCATCGCAAGTTTCACCACGACCAGATCACCTTCAGCATCTGGTACGCCTTCCACGAGAACTTCATGCTGCCGATCTCGCATGATGAAGTTGTGCATGGGAAGGGTTCGCTGATCGCCAAGTTGCCGGGGGACGAGTGGCAGCGCTTTGCCAACCTGCGGCTGTTACTGGGCTACATGTGGGCACATCCAGGCAAGAAACTGCTGTTCATGGGTTGCGAATTCGGCCAGTCACGCGAATGGAACCACGACACCAGCCTCGACTGGCACCTGCTGCAATACCCGGTGCATGCGGGCGCGCAAGCCTGGTTGCGCGACCTCAACGGCGTTTACAAGACCCACCCGGCCCTGTTCGGCCGCGACTTCAGCAATAACGGTTTCGAGTGGGTCGATTGCCACGACAGCGACGAGAGCATCATCAGCTTCCTGCGGCGCGGCCAGAACGGCGAGATGATGCTGGTCGTCATCAACGCCACGCCGGTGGTGCGCGAGAACTATCGGGTCGGCGTACCGGTCGGTGGTTACTGGCGCGAGGCGCTCAACAGCGATGCGCCCTGCTACGGCGGCAGCGGTCAGGGCAACAGCGGCGGTGTAACAGCCGACGACTACGCCCATCACGGTCGCCCCGCCTCGTTGCAACTATGCCTACCACCGCTCGGCATGCTGTTCCTCGAACCGGCGTAATAACTTGCTTCTTGGGCGGGGCGGCCATGCCGTCTCCGTGGTGGCGGCAGTCCGGCTATGCCGTCCCGCCAGCGCCGACTTTTTCACGCAACCAGTTTGATTCGCCAATTGCCCAAAATGCGCCGATAATGCTGCTTTGCAACAAGCGCTCTCTGGGTGGATAGGTGCAATGGAAACGATACTTGCCGATGTAGCAATCATAGGGGCTGGCGGAGCGGGGCTGCGTGCCGCGATCGCCTTGGCCGAGACCGATCCGAAGCTGCGGATTGCCCTGATTTCCAAGGTGTACCCAATGCGCAGCCACACCTGCGCAGCCGAGGGTGGCGCGGCCGGCGTGATCAAGCCGGACGACAGCTTCGACATCCATTTCGACGATACCGTCGGCGGTGGCGACTGGCTCTCCGACCAGGATTGCGTCGAATACTTTGTGCAAGAAGCGCCGAAAGAGTTGCTGCAACTCGAGCACTGGGGCTGCCCGTGGAATCGCGAAGCGGATGGCTCGGTGGCCGTGCGGCCCTTCGGCGGCATGAAGAAACAGCGAACCTGGTTCGCTGCCGACAAGTCGGGTTTCCATATCCTGCACACACTGTTCCAGACCTCGCTACAGTTTCCGTCGATCACCCGCTACGACGAATATTTCGCGCTTGATCTGCTGGTCGATAACGGTCGTTGCCAGGGCCTCACCGCGATGGAGATGCGCAGCGGTCAGTTGCGTCAATTCCACGCAAAATCGGTCATCATCGCCGGCGGCGGTGCCGGCCGCATGTTCCCCTTCACCACCAACGGCGCCATCAAGACCGGCGACGGCATGGCGATGGCCTATCGCGCCGGTGCGCCGCTGAAGGACATGGAGTTCGTGCAGTACCACCCGACCGGCCTGCCGAATACCGGCAGCCTGCTGACCGAAGCTTGTCGTGGCGAAGGCGGCATTCTGGTCAATAAAAACGGACGCCGCTACCTGCAGGACTACGGCATGGGGCCGGAAACACCGGTCGGCCAACCGCAGCTCAAGACCATGGAACTCGGCCCGCGTGATCGCGTCAGCCAGGCCTACTGGCACGAACTGCAAAAGGGCAACACCGTCACCACCCCGTGGGGCGAATGCGTATTGCTCGACATGCGCCATCTCGGCGAAAAGAAAATCAACGAGCGCCTGCCGCTGGTGCGCGAACTGGCCGAAAGCTATCTCGGTGTCGACATCGTCAAGGACCCCGTGCCGATCCGCCCGGTGGTGCATTACATGATGGGTGGCATCTCCACCAACACAGCGGCAGCGACCCCCCTGCCCGGCTTGTTCGCCGCCGGTGAATGCGCCTGCGTCAGCCTCAACGGCGCCAATCGACTGGGCTCGAATTCGCTCGTCGAACTTCTGGTGTTCGGCCGCCGTGCCGCGCTCTCCGCAATCGAGTACCTGCAAGACATGCCGGCCGCCAATACATCGGCACTGAATGCCTGCGCCGATGCCACCCAGACGCGTATCCGCGAACTGTTCTCACGTACCGCGGGCAGCGAAACAGTCGCCGGCGTGCGCAAGGAGATGATGGACACGATGGAGACAAATGCCGGTATCTATCGTACCGAAGCCGGCCTGCAGGAAGCCGTCGCCAAGCTGCACGAGTTGCGGGCGCGCTACCACCGCATCGTCCTCACCGACAAGACCAACGTTTACAACACCGACCTGTTCCAGACACTCGAGCTCGGCTCGATGCTGAATTGCGCCGAAGCGGTGACGGTTGGCGCCCTGGCACGCAAGGAATCACGCGGTGCGCACCAACGCCTCGACTACCCCGAGCGCGACGACCAGAATTTCCTGCGGCACACGATGGTTTATCAGCAGGGGCTGGAAGCGCCACGCGTCGAATACCTCGACGTGGTGATCACCAAATCGCCGCCGGGCGTGCGCGATTACTCGGGAGATCACAAATGAAGGAACTCCTGATCCAGCTGGAAGTGTTCCGCTACAACCCCGATACCGACACTGAAGGCCACTACCAGCGCTACGAAGTCAGCTGCCTGGAAGAATGGGTGGTGCTCGACGCCCTGAACAAGGTCAAGGAAACCATCGACCCGACGCTCAACTACCGCTGGTCCTGTCACATGGCCGTCTGCGGCAGCTGCGGCATGATGATCAACGGCGAGCCCAAGCTGGCCTGCCACACCTTCCTGCGAAATTACGCTGGCGTAATCCGCATCGATCCGCTGGCGCATTTCCCGGTCGAGCGCGATCTGGTGACCTCTCCCGACGACTTCATGGAGAAGCTCCAGCGCGTCAAGCCTTACATCATCCGCAAGGACAAGCAGCCGATCAGCGCCGGCGAATACAAGCAGACGCCGAAAGAACTGATGCGCTACCGCCAGTACGCGATGTGCATCAACTGTACCCTGTGCTACGCCGCCTGCCCCGAATATGGGCTGAGCAGGCAATTCATCGGCCCGGCAGCCATCGCACTGGCGCACCGCTACAACCAGGATTCGCGCGACCAGGGCCGAGATGAGCGGCAGGAGGTCATCGCCACCCACGAAGGCGTCTGGGAATGCACTTTCGTCGGCGCCTGTTCGGAAGTCTGCCCGGCCCACGTTGATCCGGCCAGCGCCTTGCAGCAGGTCAAGATTGCCAGTTCGATCGACTGGATCAAGGAAAACCTCTTGCCCGGGGGAAAGCCCAAGGAGAAAATATGAGCCGCAACCCCCTGATTCGCGAAGTTTCGCCGACCGCCTGGTATTTCAGTCATCCGCGCTACCTGCGCTACATGTCGCGAGAGATCACCAGCATCTTCATCGGCGCCTATTGCGCGCTGCTCGTCGTCGGCCTGTATCACCTGTCCGCTGGCCAGGCCAGCTATGAAGGTTTCCTGCAGGCACTGCAAAGCCCCTGGTCGATCGCCTTCAATGTACTGGCATTCATCGCCGCGCTGTATCACGCCAGCACCTGGTTCAATGCCACACAGGTCGCCATGCCCATCCAGATCGGCGAGAGTTTTCTGCCCGGGAGCTGGATCTCCGGTGCGCACTATGTCGTGTGGGCAGTGCTGTCCGTTGTCATCATCGTTCTTGCGGGAGCGTTCTGATCATGGCCAAATCCAACAAGCCTGTCGTCTGGTTTCCCTTCGCAGCCGGCGGCACCGTCATCGCTTTCTTCATTCCCGTCATTGCCCTGCTCACGCTGCTGGCAGCACTAGGAAAAGTTCCGTCTGGTCTGAGTTATGCAAGTTTGCATGGCCTGCTCGCCAACTGCATGATCGCCAAGCTGGGGATCTTTGGCATCGTCGCCCTGTCGCTCTGGAGTTCAGCCCACCGCCTGCGCTGCACCTGCTTCGACTTCGGCCTGCGCAGCGACACGTTGATCGCGACGGTCTTCTATAGCGCCGCCATTGCCGGCAGCATCGCGACTGGCGTTTTCCTGCTGAGAATCTAAAAAAGTCGGCGCTGGCGAGAGGGCAGACTCAGGCGGCGAGCGTCCGCCAGAGCGTCTTGCCCTTGCTCTCCTTGTCAATCTCGGTCAGCACGCGTTCGTGATCGGCAAGTTCATCAGTAGTCGCAGCCAGCACACGGATCGCCGGACGCTCACCCATATTTAGCGCAGCGATCTCCGCCGCCCCCATTTCCAGATCCATCATCAGGCTTTCCTGGCCGCGCGTCATGGCCAGGTAAACCTCGGCAAGCAGTTCGGCGTCCAGCAAAGCGCCGTGTAACTGACGATTCGAATTATCGACACCGAACTCGCTGCACAGCGCATCGAGATTGTTCTTCTTGCCGGGACGCAGCTCGCGCGCCATCTTGAGCGTATCGGTGATGCTTTCGCAGCCCGTTTTCAAGGGCTCTTTGCCGATCAGAGTCAGTTCATTATCGAGAAATCCGACGTCGAACGGGGCGTTATGGATGATC
Organism: uncultured Rhodocyclaceae bacterium; assembly: GCA_903950295.1. Next base: position 2,831 of record CAJBAP010000466.1, on the reverse strand, counting down.
AGTTCGGCATCGCACACAAACTCAAGTAACTCGTCGGCAATAGCGGCGAATTTTGGCTTGTCGGCGAGAAACTCGTTGGTGAGGCCGTGTACCGCCTGAGCGCCGGCGCCGATGGCACGTTCGGGATTCAGATAGCAGTGAAAGTGCCGGCCGGTAAGCTTGCGGCTGATCATCTCGACACAAGCGATTTCGATGACCCGCTCACCCTGACGCCATTCGAGACCTGTAGTTTCGGTGTCGAGCATCACCTGACGCATAGCAGTCATTGCTGCCCCCGATTTGCTTCGATGGCACGCCGCGCCAATTCATCCACGCGCTCGTTCTCGACATGCCCGGCATGGCCACGCACCCAGAGCCATTCGATCTTGTGACCCACCGTGGCCGCATCCAGCGCCTGCCAGAGATCAACATTTTTCACCGGCTTGCGATCAGCGGTTTGCCAGCCGCGCTTCTTCCAGCCGTGAATCCACTCGCTGATGCCCTTTTGCACATATTGCGAATCAGTATGCACGCGCACCGAGACCGGTCGCTTGAGAACCCGCAACGCCTCGATCACCGCCATCATTTCCATGCGGTTGTTGGTGGTCTGGGCAACATAGCCGGACAATTCCTTTTCCTTGCCATCGATGCGCAACAGCGCACCCCAGCCACCCGGGCCAGGATTGCCGCTACAGGCACCATCGGTAAAGATATCCACGATTTCCGTCATTGTCGATCCGTCTTTTGTGTCAAAGGTTTCTGGGCGACCGGGGCCAACGCCTTGGCGCGTGCCATGCGGTCGTGCCATTTGGGCGTAATCAGCCGCATGCCGTGCTGGCGCTTGATCGCCTGCAAGACATACACCGACCCGGCAATCGGCCACCAACGGTCACCTGCAGCTTCCATGAAGCGATAGCGTTCAAGCCATTTTTCCTGCCGTACCGGCGGCGCGTAACAGCCGAAGGCGCCGCCGCGCGTCTCGAACCCCAGCAGGGCAAACCAGTCACGCAGACGCGGCACACTGAGATAACGGCCTTGCCAGGGTGCCGTGCCGCTGCGACCGGCCACGGCACGGCGCAGACCCCAGAGGCTGAATGGATTGAAGCCGGCGACCACCACGCTACCCTCGGGCACCAGCACTCGTTCCACCTCGCGCAGGATCTGATGAGGATTGGGCGCAAACTCGAGCACATGCGGCAACACCACCAGGTCGATGCTGTTCGTCGCGAAGGGCAGATGATTCGGATCACCCTGCACCGCCACCGCACCCTGATCGCAGCAGCGCAAGCGGAAAGGCATGCGGTTGGCACGCAGAAAATCGAGCTGAGGGAAGCCAAGCTGGATGGCATTGAAGCCAAATATATCGGCCACCAACGCATCCATCTTCATCTGCTCCCAAGTAAGCACATAACGCCCCTGCGGGGTTTCCAGCCATGCCGAGAATCCCTCGATCGCCATTACAATCGAGCCCCATGCAAATTGAGCCGCTCATCATCGAACCCATTTTGGCGTTCGAAGATAACTACATCTGGGCCTTGCGACGCAGGGGCCAGGTCGCCATCGTCGACCCGGGCGAAGCTGCGCCGGTGTTGCGCTTTCTTGAGGCAAGCGGCGACCGGCTGTGCGCGATTCTCGTCACGCACCGCCATGGCGACCACACGGGAGGCATCGCCGAACTCGTTGCGCGTTACCCGGTGCCAGTGTTCGGCCCGGCACTCGAAGCGGCAGAGGTGGTAACGCATCCACTGCGGGACGGCGATCACGTGACGCTGCCCGAACTGGACGTCGATTTCGCGGTGCTGCATGTGCCGGGGCATACCTTGGGTCATGTTGTCTATTATCGCCCGGGGGTGCTCTTCTGTGGCGACACCTTGTTCGGCGCTGGTTGTGGCCGCGTCTTCGAAGGCACATTGGAGCAGATGCACGCCTCACTCGCCCGTCTTGCTACCCTGCCGGCCGATACGCAAATTTATTGCGCCCACGAATACACCCAATCCTGCCTGCGTTTTGCCCAAATGGTAGAACCCGACAATGCTGCCATCACCGCACGTAGCGCAGCTGTCGCTCGACTGCGCGCCGCAGACCGTCCCAGCGTGCCTTCCACGCTAGCCGACGAACTGGCCACCAATCCCTTCTTGCGCTGGCATTCACCGGCCGTGATCGCTGCCGCTGCGGCACGCCTCGGACATCTGCCCGTGAGCGACGCCGAAACCTTCGCGGCCATCCGCATCTGGCGCGACAACATTTAATCCATCCCAACGAGGAGACTCACCCATGAAAAAAATAATACTTGCCACCCTGCTCACCACCGCCGCATTCGCTGCGCAGGCAGCCGATAGCGTCAAGGTTGGCTTTCTTTCCACGCTCTCAGGCCCCGCCGCCGGCCTCGGCGTCGACATCCGCGACGGCTTTCAACTGGCGATGAAGCATCTGGACGGCAAACTCGGCAGCCTGCCCGCCGAAGTAATCATTGCCGACGACAAGCAGGATCCGAATGCCGCCAAGCAGGCCGCCGAGCGTTTTCTCAAGAAGGACAAAGTCGATTTCATGACCGGCATCGTCTTCTCGAACATCCTGCTCACGATCGGCAAGTCGGTCTTCGACAGCCAGACCTTCTACATCTCCCCCAACGCCGGCCCCTCGCAGCTCGCCGGTGAAGACTGCAACCCCTACTTCTTCAACGTCGCCTGGCAGAACGACAACGTCGCCGAAGCGATGGGCAAGTGGGCCACCGACCAGGGCTTCAAAAAGATCGTTGCCTTTGCTCCCAACTATCCTGCCGGCAAGGATGCCGTCACCGGCTTCAAGCGCTACTACAAGGGTAGTGTCGCCGACGAGATGTACACCAAGCT
>CAJBAP010000465.1 GCA_903950295.1 uncultured Rhodocyclaceae bacterium | reverse complement strand
GAAGGAAGCATTGGAGTCTATCCGTGAGCTCTACGGTTCCGAATTCAACATCAAGGGCAACCGCATCGCGATTCAGCCGAACACCCTGCAAACCCGCGTCTTCCAGGTGAACTATCTCGCCAGTCGGCGCCAGGGGGCCACCGAGTTACGTGTCACATCCAGTTCGATCACCGGCAGTAGCGGGGCCCCTGGAGGAACCTCGACCCCCAGTACCGGTGGAACACCGATACCCGCAGGCACCGGCGGTGGCTCGACACAGAGCGGCAACCCCACGAGCCAGGTGCAGACATACTCGAATACCGACTTCTGGAAAGACCTGAAGGAAGCACTCGCCGTCATTGTTCCCGGCCCGGGTACTGTCGTGGTCAATCACATTTCCGGCGTGGTTTTGGTACGCGGCTTGCCCAGCGAACTGCGTGCCGTCGAGCAGTACCTGAAGGCAAACCAGATCATGGTCGAGCGCCAGGTGATGCTCGAAGCGAAGATTCTCGACGTGCAACTGTCCGAGAAATTCCAGAACGGCATCAACTGGGCTTCGTTCAACGGCACCAACAACCGAGTGAGCCTCGGCACTTCGGCGCCCGGAACACTGCTGCAACCGTCCGGCGGTACCGTGCTGAACGGTACGATCGGGGGCATCGGGTCACGCGAGGTGTTTGGCACGCCGGGGGTGGCCGGTTCGATAGTGGCCACGGCTCTCGGCGGCGGCTTTGCCGGCCTCGCTTTACAGACGGCCAACTTCGCCGCGCTCCTGAGTTTCCTCGAGACCCAGGGCACCGTCTCGGTCTTGTCGAGTCCGCGCATCGCCACGATCAACAACCAGAAGGCAGTCCTCAAGGTGGGCACCGACGAGTTATTCGTGACCAACATATCTTCGACGCAAACAACCACCACCACGGGCACGCAATCCACGCCGAACATCACCTTGCAGCCTTATTTCTCCGGCATCTCGCTCGACGTAACCCCGCAGATTGACGACGACGGCAACATCATCCTTCACGTGCATCCGGCCATCAGCAAGGTGGAGGAAAAGGAAAAGATCATCGACCTAGGTGATCTGGGCGTATTCAAGCTACCGCTCGCCTCTTCGAGCGTCAACGAAACCGACAGCATCGTGCGCGTTCAGGACGGCAACATCGTCGCCATCGGCGGCCTCATGACTCAGGGGCATATTAGCGACCGTAGCGGCCTGGCCGGCACGCTCAACTCACCTGGCGGCGCGCTGGTCGGTCAGCGTGGCAGCACCATGACCAAGCGCGAACTGGTTGTCCTGCTCAAGTCCACCATCATCCATGACGAGCGCAGCTGGATGAAAGATCTCGAACAAAGCAGCGAACGCATGCGCTCGTTCGGCCTGCCGGCAAACGCCATCCCGCCACAATAGCCCCGTGTACCTAGCGCACTTCGGCCTGAGTCAGGCACCCTTCGGCATCACACCCGACACCGAGTTCATCTATCCGAGCCAGAGCCATCTGGAAGCGCTCAACCTGCTGCATTTCGCGCTGGCGAGCGGTGAGGGTTTCATCAAGGTCGTCGGTGAAATCGGGACCGGCAAGACCCTCCTGTGCCGCAATTTTCTCGCCGAACTGGGACCGGACTGGAAGGCGGCCTATCTGCCTAACCCACAGATGGAGCCACGCGCATTTCTGCGCGAGGTGGCCGACGATCTCGGCACGGCCGATGGTGAACCCGAAGCCGCTCATGTCGTCAAACGCCTGAACCGCCGACTGCTTGATCTGGCACGCGCCGGCAAGAAAGTCGTGCTGTGCATCGACGAAACGCAGACCATGCCGCGCCTGACCCTCGAAAGCCTGCGCCTCTTGTCGAACCTCGAGACCGAGAAGCGCAAACTGTTGCACATCATCCTCTTCGGTCAGCCGGAGTTGGACGAAATGCTGGAAGCGCATTCGGCGCGGCAGATCAAGCAGCGCATCGTCTTCCATCACCAGTTGCAGCGACTCGATACCGACGAAACCGGTAATTATGTCGAGCAGCGCCTGCGCATTGCCGGACACAGCGGGGATCCGATATTCGCTTCGTCCGCGGTAAAAGCCCTGCATTTCCATGCCAACTGCACTCCGCGGCTGGTCAATATCCTCGCGCACAAGGCCCTGCTGGCGGCTTTCGGCGAGGGCGTAGCCCGCGTCGAGGATCGCCACGTCAAGGCAGCCGCCAAGGATACCAGCGGTGCGCTACAAGCCAGGCGCTGGTGG
>CAJBAP010000464.1 GCA_903950295.1 uncultured Rhodocyclaceae bacterium | reverse complement strand
GAAATACGACCGATGTCGGATTGCTCCATGATCAGCGATTCGACGCCGAGCAGGGCGAACGAGGGCGTGTAGGCGTTGCGCAAGTCGGCCCCGGCCATCAGCTTGCCCTGGTTGAAATGTCCTTCAGGATCAATGCGCTGCTTGTATTCGCGGAAGGGACGAATCTCTTCCTCGCTCATGAATTCGAGCTTGGTGATGCCGATGCCGTGCTCGCCGGAAATTACGCCGCCCAGAGACCGGGCCAGCGCCATGATGCGCTCGACGGTGTGGTAGGCCGTTTGCAGCATGGCGTAGTTGTCGGAGTTCACCGGGATGTTGGTATGCACGTTGCCGTCGCCGGCATGCATGTGCAGGGCGACGAAGACGCGGCCCTTCAACACCGATTTATGCAGCGCCTCGATGCGCTCGCGTGTCGGCCCGTAGGCGTCGCCGGCGAAGATTTCCTCGAGTAGCGGCTTCAGTTCGGCCTTCCATGAAACGCGCAGCGAGTAGTCCTGCAAGGCACTGAAATTCTGGTCGATACCATCGAGCAGTCCCTGCCAGCGTGTGCGCACTTCGGCCACGGCGGCCAGTGCGAGGTCGCGTCGGTCGCCGATCAGTGCGCGGCCCGACAGGCCGGCGTCGCCGACATGCAGCGGCAGTTCGCCGTGCAGAAATTCGGTCAGCGCATCGCACAAGGCGAGCTTGTTCTGGATCGACAATTCGATGTTGAAGCGCTCGATGCCGTCGCAATAATCGCCCATGCGCGGCAGCGGGATCACCACGTCTTCATTGACCTTGAAGGCATTGGTGTGGCGCGAGATGGCCGCCGTGCGGGCGCGGTCGAGCCAGAATTGCTTGCGCGTCTCAGGGCTGACGGCGATGAAGCCTTCGCCGCCGCGGGTGTTGGCCATCTTCACCACGGCGGAAGTGGCGAGCATCACTGCGTCTTCGTCGGTACCGACGATGTCGCCGACCAGCACCATCTTCGGCCGGCCGTGGCGCTTGGCTTTAGTCGCGTAGCCCACTGCTTTCACATAGCGCTCGTCCAGATGTTCGAGGCCGGCCAGTTGCACACCCGCGGCCAGCCCTGCGCCACCCGGTTTGAAGTAATCGGTGATCTCGACGATGCTCGGCACGGCATCGCGCACCTGGCCGAAGAATTCAAGGCAGACGGTGCGCGTCACCGGCGGCATCTGGTGCAGGATCCACACCGCCGAGGTGATCAGGCCGTCGCAACCTTCCTTCTGCACGCCGGGCAGGCCGGCGAGAAACTTGTCGGTGACATCCTTGCCCAGCCCGGACTTGCGGAAAGTGGTGCCGGGAATGGTAAGGGTTTCCTCGCTCAGCAAGCGGCCATCATCGCCCAGATGCTTGAGTTGAAAAGTGGCAGTTTCCTGCTCGTGGATCTTGCCCAGGTTGTGGCCGATGCGTTCCACTTCGAGCCAGTTGCCCTGCGCGTCGACCATCTTCCACGAGGCGAGGTTGTCGAGCGCCGTACCCCACAGCACGGCTTTCTTGCCGCCGGCGTTCATGGCAATATTGCCGCCGATGCAGGAAGCGTCGGCCGAAGTCGGGTCGCAGGCGAAGACGCGACCGGCTTCTTCGGCGCGCTCCATGACGCGACGGGTGACCACGCCGGCGCCGGTGCGGATGGTAGCGTAGCTGCACGTGACGCCGGGCAGGGTGGTTTCTGCCACCGGGCCCATGTCGATGAGTTTCTCGGTGTTGATGACGACGGAACGTGGCGACAGCGGCACGGCACCGCCGGTGTAGCCGGTGCCGCCACCGCGCGGGATGATGGTCAGGCCGAGTTCGATGCAGCCGCGCACCAGTAGCGCAATTTCGGCTTCGGTGTCGGGTGTGAGCACGACGAAGGGATATTCGACGCGCCAGTCGGTGGCATCGGTCACATGCGCAACGCGGGAGAGGCCGTCGAAGCCGATATTGTCCTTGCGGGTGTGGCGCGACAGGCGCTGCATCACCTGCTTGCGCAGCACGGCGGTAGCGGCGAACCACTGTTCAAAATCGGCTACCGCCGTTTGGGCGGCCGCCAGCAGGTGCGCCACGGCGGTGTTGCCGGCACGGCGCTTTTCAATTTCCGTCAGGCGATGCTTCAGGGCAGCGATCAGCGCGCCACGGCGTTCGGGGCTGGCAAGCAGATCATCCTCGAGATACGGATTACGCCGGACCACCCAGATATCGCCGAGTACCTCGTACAGCATGCGCGCCGAACGGCCGGTGACACGCTGGCTGCGCAATTCGTGCAGCACGGTCCACATCTCTTCGCCCAACAAGCGAATGACGATCTCGCGGTCGGAGAATGAAGTGGTGTTGTAGGGAATTTCCCGCAGGCGCGCGCTCATGGCTTTCGGCAATGCTGCAAAGCGGGAAATTCTAACCGATCAGGCCGGGGTAAAAACCCTGTTCTGAGTCAGGGTGCAGTGTTGCATGGGCGCGTTTGCAGTAAGCTAGCCGGCGTGCCCATCAGACTGGAGTAATCGTAGTGACCGACAGAGAACTTTCAAAAGAACAACGCATACTGCGCGTACTGCGCAAGGTTTTGGCCAACATCGTCAAGGATGCGACGCCTGCGCCGGGTACGCCGCATCCGCTCTCGGAAAGCACGATTCATGACATCCGTGATCTTTTTGGCCTGATTGCCGAGCGCGAGGCCGAGCTGGCCGCAGAGGCCGGACTGGCAATCAACGAGAAACCGTATTACACCGACCAGCCGCGCAACGTCGCGCCGGTGACGCTGCACAAACCCAAGAAGAAACTCAACTAAGCAACAAGCCGGGGCGGCGCTTCAGGTTTTCAGTGCGCCAGCCAGTGCCTCGGCGTGCGTGCGCGCTGCAGCGACCAGTTCGGTACAGGCCGCAGCATTGCCATCACGCGCCGATTTCTCGAGCCGCTGGGCAATCGCCTGGCCAGGGGCTGCGGCAAAAGTGGCGAACAGGCCCTTGAGTGTGTGAGCGGCACGCGTCAGCCCATCGCCATCGGCAGCGGCGAGTGCCGCATCGAGATCCCGTAGATAACCGGGGACATCGGCGATATACATCGTCGCCAATTCTTCGAAGAGTTCTGCATCGCCCATCATGGCAATGGCGGCGGCGCGATCGAATATGGGGCCGTGCGTACCGTCGTAGGCAGTAGTGGCGGCGGTCGGCGCAGGGGAGGTAACCGGAACAACTCCTGTGTCGGCAAACAAACGCCGCAACTCGTTCTGCAGGGTCGTCAGGCTGACCGGCTTGGAGATATAGCCATCCATGCCGGCGGCGAAGCAGCGATCACGATCTTCGTGCATGGCGTTGGCCGTCATCGCGATGATCGGCAGGCGGGGCGTTCCCTGCTCGGCTTCACGCGCCCGGATTTGCCGCGTGGCGGTAACGCCATCCATCTCGGGCATTTCCATGTCCATCAGCACCAGCGCAAAGTCGGCGCTAGCGAGACGGCGCAGGGCATCGGCCCCGTTGTCGGCGAAGTCATGAGCGAGGCCAAGACGGTCGAGCATGGCACCGGCCAATTGCTGATTGACCCGATTGTCATCAACCAGCAGGACGCGGCCGGGTACCAGTCCGGCAATGGTGGCCTGGCTCACAGACAGTGCCGCACTGGTGCCGTTGTCCGCAGCAACTTGTGCCTCCTGCAGCGGCAGCCAGAACCAGAAAACCGTGCCAACGCCCGGCGCACTCTCCACTTCGATGCTGCCCCCCATCGCCTCGATCAGTTCCTTGGAAATCATCAGACCCAGGCCGGTGCCGCCGTATTTGCGTGTCACCGAATCGTCGGCTTGACTGAACGATTTGAACAGGCGCGAGAGCGCCGCGGTGTCCATGCCGATACCGGTATCGCGCACACTGAACACGATGTGGCTCTCTTCACGAGCCACGCGCAATTCGACAGAACCCTGTTCGGTGAATTTGACGGCATTCACCAGCAGGTTGATGAGAATCTGCCGGAGTCGAGTTGGATCACCAAAGACGAAGTGGGGCAACTGGGGATCGATGCTGGCGATGAACTCCAGCCCTTTGCTGGAGGCGCGTTCGCTGACGATGGTCTTCACCGCTTCGATAGTGGCGCGAAAGTCGAGGGCAATTTTCTCCAGCGTCATGCCGCCTGCCTCGATCTTGGCGTGGTCAAGTACGGCATTGATCAACTCCAGCAGGTGCTTGCCGGACTCGTTGATTAGATTGACGTAGTTCTTGTGCGAGGGTGACAGAGTCTCGGCTTCCAGCAGTTCGGCGAAGCCGATGATGGCGTTGAGCGGAGTGCGCAATTCGTGGCTCATGCGCGAAACGAATTCCGACTTGGCGCGACTCGCGCTCTCGGCGGCATCCTTGGCAGCGCGCATTTCCTCCAGTGCCGCTTCGAGGCGACGATTGGCCTGGTTGATGCGGGTCAGGAACAACATGCCGGCAAGGCCGGCGAGCACCAACACCAGCGCGATCGCCGCCATTTCCAATCTTGTCAGGCGATTTTCCTGAATCTGCAGTTCGCTTTCCAGTTCGCGCAGACGCTCACTGCTGTCGAAAAACAGCCGGTTCGCATTTTCATCGAGGCGAGAAAAATAGGGTGGAATACGTTTCAGGAAAGCATCGATTTCATCGTGCAGACTGAAAAAGCCGCGCTGATTGTCACTTTCCTGAAGATCCCAGCCCTTCACCATCAATCGTTCCAGTTCATCGGTCTTGTCCTTGATCTGGTCAAGTAGCGGACCGATCTCGATCAACTCCATGACGAGCCGGTTTTCTTCGGGATCTGGCGCGTAAGTGGCCTCGCGCACCATCTCGTCATGGCCTTCGAGATTGAGCAGCACCTGTCGTCTGACGGTACCACCCTGCTTGAGCACATTCAGGTCGCCGCGAAGCTTTGTCAGCCGCACCTCGATAGAACGGTTGACGCGCTTGAGTCCGGCGGGATTGGAGCTTGCCGCCATCAGGTACAAATCTTTCTCGATGACG
>CAJBAP010000463.1 GCA_903950295.1 uncultured Rhodocyclaceae bacterium | reverse complement strand
GGCAGCGCCCCACGGGATCAACGTTCCGACACCTTCAATTCAGGGGACGTCGGCCGCAACTATGACAAACTACCCACGAATTCTGCTGACGAACCATTTAAACATAGTCAATATACAATCCCGCATCAAGCTATACAAGCACTGCGCTTGACTTTTAATGCCCAAAGGGAAAGGGTGACATATATGTCCCTGTGGCGAAGCGATCCATGCCTGAAAAGCTGAGAAAAGACCTGCTCTATCCATTGCAAGATGCCGTGCTGGCCAGGCTATCACCGGAAGCTATCTTCACGTGCTTCAAGAGCTCAACACGATTGGCGCGAAATAGCGCCCGAGACGATTGATCTCTTCATCTCCCAATCCGGCTGCATAAAAAATATCCTGCCATTGACTGCGAATGGCCTGCTGCACGTCACTGACGATCGCCTTTGCGTCATCGCCACTGATCCCAAAGGCGGCAGCATTGCCGATAAGGTTCTCGACGGTGCCCGCCGCCGAATCGCCAATCAATAATGCATGTTGGTGAATGCGATTGGCGCTAAGCATGGGCAGAACATCGTAAGCCTCCGCCAGGCAAAACCGGCCATTTCGCTGGACTAGGCCATGGTTGAGTTCATGGTCGTCCGAATTTCTGACGGCCACGTTGAAGACCATGCGCCGGAACAATTGCTGCTGCTCGTTAGCTACGCAACCATAACGCGTCATCCACCGCGCCAGCCGGCCATAGGAACCGGTGCCAACAGCGGCATAGCCGGGATCGGCGAAGAAAATTGTTCGCGCACTCACACAGCCATTGCGGACCACTTCGCCCGCTGCCGTGATAGCCCGATCGAAGCGTTTCACGAAGCAAACATCCCTGCCGCCAACCGTCTCGACACGTGTTGGTGCGGCACGTACGCCACAGGCTTCGGCAAGCTGCATCGTGGCATGCTCAAGCCTCGGGATACTGACCCATGGCGCATCATCGAGGCTGGGGAACTTGGCGATCCAGATCGCATTGTCCGCAACGATATTGCATTTCGGGCGTGCCCCCCCCGTACCCGGGTGCATGGCCTTGAGCAGTTCGGGATCAACGGGACGGTCGGCCTCGACCGCGGCGGCAGCATCAAGCAATTCCGGCAGCGAAAATTCCCGGCTTGCCAGTTCGGCCGGTGGCTCCGCCGAGTTTGTCGAGAATGCCAGGCTGCCGGCACGACCGGGGTCGTTCATCAGGAGATACCCCGCCGGGTATGCCTTTTTGCCCTCGATTCGGTCAATGACCTTGATGCCCCATCGATCCGGGCAGGCGTCCAGAACCACGCCAGGAAAACCACCGAGGGTGGTGAAGCGCTTGCTGCCGGGCATCAGTGGCAGGGTGACGGGGTCAAGTGAAATGGATTCTTTACGTGCGAGATACGATCTGCCATAGACGAAGGTGCCGATAGCCCCTGCGGGCGTGCTCTCGATATCCAGTCGTCCGGCGACAACGGGCTGCGTTGCTCCCGGAAGGAAGTTCCAGACGTACAGGCTAGAAATCATCGTCGACTTTCTGGGGAACAAACACGCGCTTCTTGTCTGCGCTTAACGCTAAAGCGAGGCCATCCCGATCGAGACCGGGGTCGGCAATCAACTCGATTTCGTTGGCCAGGCCAAGATTCCAGAGAATCTGGAATACGACGGCAAGGGAGCATCCCAGATCGCCACGCTCGATATTCTGGATGGAGGTGCGTGACAAGCCGGTGCGATGTGCCAGGTCGCCTTGCCTGAGCTTGCGCCGGATGCGGGCCGCACGAATCCTCCCGCCGAGACGCTTGGCGATCTGCGCTACAGGATCATCAGATGTGATTTCCATGGGAATCATTATGGCCAGTAATGATTCCCATGGCAAGCATTTAACTACTGCTATCCATCAACGCCGTCGCGCCAGAGCCGACTTTCAAGGGGGATCAGTAGGCGTATTTGCCGGTGAAGGCTGCGGTGGTGCGGATCAGGATCGACAGATCGAGCCAGAGGGACCAGTTGTTGATGTATTCGATATCCGATTCGACGCGCTGGATCATTTGTTCGATGTCTTTGGTCTCGCCACGGAAACCACGTACCTGGGCCAGGCCGGTGATGCCGGGCTTGATGTTGTGGCGCGCGAAATAATCGGTGATGCGGCGCGAGTATTCCTCGTCGTGCTGTATCGCGTGGGGGCGCGGGCCGACGAGGGACATTTCGCCGGTGAGCACATTGAAGACCTGCGGCAGCTCGTCCAGGCTGGTGCGGCGGATGAAGGCGCCAACGCGCGTAATGCGCGGATCATTCTTTTGCGCCTGCTGGATGACGTCGCTTTCCGGTTGATGCACATGCATGCTGCGGAACTTCCAGATGCTGAAGATCTTGCCGTTCCAGCCCATGCGCTGCTGACGGAAGAAGACCGGGCCGGGGCTATCGAGCTTGATGGCGAGGGCGACCAGCAGCAATACGGGGGTGATGAGGATCAGGATCAGGGTCGCCAGGATAAAGTCTTCCAGCGTCTTGAGGGCCAGACGGGTGCCGGTGAGCGGTGTTTCGGACAGGGTCAGCACCGGGATGCCGGCGATCTCGCGCACGCTGTGATTGACCAGGCGCAACGAGAAGATGTCTGGCACCCAATGCACGGCGATGTGCTTGTCGAGCAGCGTGAAATACAGTTCTTCGAGCACCTCGGCGGTATCCAGCGGGGTGACGAAATAGACGGTGCGAACATTGTGCCGGTCGATCAGTTCGATCAGGTCGGGCAACTCTCCCAGCATCGGCGACTGATTGCCGGATTCGGTGGCGGATACCTGATCGTCTGCCTTGATGCGTACGCAGCCGACCACCGTTTCACTCAGCCAGGGGTTGGTGGTGATCTTCTGGTAGAGGAAGTTGGCCAGGCGGCCGGTGCCGATGATGATGACATTTTCGGTCTGGTGGGCATGCTTCAGCCAGGTTTTCTGGAGCATGCGCACCAGCAGATGCAGCAACAGCTGGACAACAAGGCCCGCGAAGTAGAGCTGCCCCACCAGCAGGCGCGAGTATTCATCGCTTTGCTTGGTGAGGAAGGCCATGATAAACAGGAAGGCGAAGGTGGCCGTCCAGGCCTTGAAGAGGCGAAAGGCCTTGATGGTGAAGCTGGCGTTGGTGCGGTAGAGGGCATAGTGGTCATAGACCACCGCCATGGCGCCCATCATCATCAACAGCATGATGGTGTATTCGGGGGTCAGCATGCCGATATGGAAATCGATCAGCCAATAGGCCAAGCCAAGCACCGCCAGACCATCAAGTCCGGGTTGAATGGCGTTGCTGATGCTGCTGCGCCGTTGCAATACCGAACGCTTACTACCAAGTCTATCCATGGAAAACGTCTGTCACCGACTTGTTAAAAAAACTTGCCAACGTCAATGACGAAGTTTAGTACATTGTTCGGTCAGTCGACCGGATCGAGATAGTTCTTCATTAGTCGCACGCCGGTGTCGCGCAGGCGACCGACCAAAATCTGGATCAGCCTGATCAGGAACTTGTTCGCCAGCCGTGGATGAGTGAGGAGTACCTGATTGAGATCGGCACGCGTCATGACGGCAAAGTCTGTCGGTTCGGTTGTCACACAGTTGGCAAAACGGCGCTCGCCATCAATCAGGGACATTTCGCCCAAGGTGGATCCTGGGCTGACCACCGCGATATCGACCAACTCTCCCTTTGGCCCCTGCTTACGCACGGCAACTTTCCCACTCAGGATGATCAGCAGGTAATCTCCGTCGTCGCCTTCGGCCAGGAGATTGGTGTGCCGCCCTGCGGCGAAGCAATGCATGAATTGACAGAGGGCTTCAATTTCCTGGCGGGTAAACTCTTCGAACAGCGGCCCCCTCTTGATGGCCTCGTACACATCGTCAGCATGAGCCCCCGCACCACCAAGGTAATCGAGACTACTGTAAAGGGCGGGGCGGGGCGTAGCGCTCATGAACGGGTACGGTGACATCCTTCCTTGTATAACGATCGATACAGAGGATACTTTAACGAGTATGCCCTGCGGGTGCGCAAAATACCAGCTTTGGAGACTACCCTATCATCCTACAAGGTCACAATAGCCCGTTCTTCCTAATCATCCGCCCCAAAGAGACCAACTCCCCGTACAATGGCAGGGTTCGCCAAGCAT
>CAJBAP010000462.1 GCA_903950295.1 uncultured Rhodocyclaceae bacterium | reverse complement strand
CATCCTGGATCAGGATCGATTCGGTGAGTTCGAGTTCGAGGCGGGCAGGTGGTAATGCATGCTCCTGCAGCACGGCGGCAACGCTGTCGACGAAGTCGGCTTGCTGGAACTGCAGGGAGGAAACGTTGATGGCGATAACGAGGGGCAGTCCTCGCGCATTCCATTGCGCACACTGGCTTACCGCCTCGCGTAGCACCCAGTTGCCGAGGCTGACGATGACGCCGGATTCCTCGGCGACTGGGATGAATTGTGCCGGTGATATTTCCCCCATGTCCGGGTCACGCCAGCGCAGCAGGGCTTCAGCACCGAAGATCGTGTTGTCGGCGAGGTTGATCTGGGGCTGGTAGTGCAGGCGAAACCCTTGGTCGACCGACTGGTTGGCCAATGCCTGGCGCATGGCGTGATCGAGCTTCATGCGCGACAGCAGTCCGACGTTCATCTGGCGCTGATAGAAACGGAATCCGGCCCGGCCGCGTTCCTTGACGTGATACATCGCCGAATCGGCATTCTTGATCAGGTCATCCATCGTGCGGCCGTCATCGGGGAATAGTGAAATGCCGATGCTGCAGGTTACGGTGAACGACAGGTCGTCGAGTTTGAATGGTTGCGCCAGGCGATCGAGGATGCGCCGTGCGGTAATTTCCGCGCTGCGCGTATCGACCTTGTGGAGCAGCACGAGGAATTCGTCGCCGCCCAGTCTTGCGGCGGTATCAACCTGACGCAGGCAGTCCTTGATGCGTTCGGCCACCTCGATCAAAACGCGATCACCGAACTGGTGGCCAAGCGAATCGTTGATGTGCTTGAAGCGATCAAGGTCGAGGAACAGGAGCGCGAAGCAACTCTGTTCGCGGCCGGCAAGACCGATGGCGAATTCGATGCGCTCCGTCAGCATCAGACGGTTTGGCAGGCCGGTGAGCACATCGGTATAGGCCAGTTCCTCGATGCGTTTTCGGGCGATGAACGTTTCAGTCAGGTCTTTGAAAAAACCGATGAAATGCTGGGGGTTACCGGTCTCGTCATCGACGCGAACCAGCGAGGCGAGGCAGGGCAGGGTGCGACCCGTGCGGTTGCGATGCCAGGCTTCACCCTCCCAGAAACCGGGGCCCGAGAGTTGCGCTTTGATTTCAGTCAGAAATTGTTCCTGATCCTGGCCAGTGAGTATGTCGGTGGCAGGCTTGCCGATCAGTTCCTCACGCGCGTACTCGGTCAGTCTTGCGCAACCCGGATTGGCGGCGATCAAGTTGAAGTCGGCATCGGTGACGAAAATGGCATCGAGGCTGGTTTCGAACACGGAAGAGGCCAGCTTCAACTGGGCGTCGTTTGCCAGTTGGCGGGTAATGTCGCGGTAGGAAAAGACGCGTCCGATGGGACGACCGCGGGCGTATTGCGGCAGGGTGACGCGCTCGAGAATCAGGCCTGAACGTAATTTCAGGATGTCTTTGGTTTCCAGCAGTGGCATGTGCGAAATGGCGGCCAAGCGCGCGGCATACAGCTCGGCATTGGCGACGTTCTGGGCCATCCAGACGTAAACCGCAGCGTCGTCGCGTTCGGTCATCAACGCTTGCGGCAGTGCCCACATTTCGGCAAAACGCTGGTTGTAGCTACGAATGGCTCCATCAAAATCGGTAACCAGAATCCCGTCGGCGGTGGATTCCAGCGTGGCACGCAGTTCGGCCACCAGTTTTTCGAGTTCACTTTCCGCGCGGCGTTCATCGCTCAGATCGCGAATGCCGACGACAAAAACCGTGGTGGCGTCGGTCAGTGCGATGCGGCTGACACGGCGCTCGACCGGCACCGCGCTGTTGTTTTCGCGCACCAGCAAAGTTTCAGAAAGGATGTGGTCGGAGAGTCCGGCGGCGACATCCTCCCAGAAGTAGACGTCCTCGGGTGTGGCGGCGAGATCGACCACAGGCTTGCCGAGCAGGCGTTCGGTCGGCATGTCGAATAATGTGGCGGCGACGCGGTTGGCAGCGAGAATGCGCAGTTCGACGGCATCGACGATCAGGACCGCCTCGATCATGCCCTCGATCAGTGGTTGCCATGTTGCACTCATGGCGCGTTGTCATCCACGTGGGTGTCGCGTGCGCGCTCGAAAAAGTAGCACATGCGCTGGCGTGGCGACAGGTAATCGAAGGCCGCCTTGGGCAACTGCAGGGGTTTCATGCTGCGACGAATCCCCAGGTTGGGTGAATGTTCAAGGTCTTCGACCAGTGCCTCATCGCGCGCTACGCGCGGCTCGAAGACGATGACCCGGGGTTTCAGCGGCCGCGCGGAGTTTACCGAGACGACCAGGGCGAGTCGTCCGTCGTTGAGTTCGACCACCGATCCGGGTGGATAGACCCCCATCATGCGAATGAACAGGGTTAGCACCGGTACGTCGAACTGGCGTTTCATCTGGGCGAAGAT
>CAJBAP010000461.1 GCA_903950295.1 uncultured Rhodocyclaceae bacterium | reverse complement strand
TGGACGCTGCTGTCCTGGGCCGAACGTGGCCATCTCCTGGGTTCCCGGGACGAGCTTTAAGCCCGACAGGCGCGGCGTGGCCGCATGATAAAATCGCCGCTTCCTTTCCCTGTACCGGGCTACTGCCATGTTTTCAAAGAATAATACCCTCGCCAAGACCGACCCCGAACTGTTTGCCGCCATTAGCGCCGAGAACCATCGTCAGGAAGAACACATTGAGCTGATCGCCTCGGAGAACTATGTCTCGTGGCCCGTGATGGAAGCTCAAGGCTCACAACTCACCAACAAATATGCTGAGGGCTATCCCGGCAAGCGCTACTACGGTGGTTGCGAACATGTCGACGTCGCCGAGCAACTCGCCATCGACCGCGCCAAGAAACTCTTCGGCGCCGAGGCCGCCAACGTGCAGCCGAACTCCGGCTCGCAGGCCAACCAGGCGGTGTTCCTGGCCTTCCTCAAGCCCGGCGACACCATCCTCGGCATGAACCTCGCCGCCGGCGGTCACCTGACGCACGGCATGGCACTCAACATGTCCGGCAAGTGGTTCAACGTCGTGCCCTACGGCCTCGACGAAAACGAAGCCATCGACTACAAGGAAGTCGAGCGCCTCGCCCGCGAACACCGGCCCAAGCTGATCATCGCCGGCGCCTCGGCCTACGCGCTGCACATCGACTTCGAATGCTTCGCCAGAATCGCCAAGGATGTCGGCGCGATCTTCATGGTCGACATGGCGCACTACGCCGGCCTCATCGCCGCAGGCTTCTACCCGAACCCGGTACCGCACGCCGACGTCGTCACCACCACCACGCACAAGACCCTGCGCGGCCCGCGCGGCGGCCTGATCCTGATGAAGGCAATCCACGAGAAGGCGATCAACTCCGCCATCTTCCCCGGCCTGCAGGGCGGCCCGCTGATGCATGTCATCGCCGCCAAGGCCGTCGCCCTGAAGGAAGCAATGACGCCCGAGTTCAAGAACTACCAGGAACAGGTGATCGAAAACGCCCAGGTGATGTGCAAGGTGCTGAAGAGCCGCGGCTTGCGCATCGTCTCCGGCCGCACCGAGAGCCACGTCTTCCTGGTTGACCTGCAAGCCAAGAACATTACCGGCAAGGACGCCGAAGCCGTGCTGGGCAAGGCCCACATCACGGTGAACAAGAACGCCATCCCGAATGACCCGCAAAAGCCTTTCGTCACCAGCGGCGTGCGCATCGGCACACCGGCGATGACGACGCGCGGTTTCCGCGAGATCGAGGCCGAGACGGTCGCCAACCTGATCGCCGATGTGCTCGACGCGCCGGCCGACGAGGCCGTGCTGTCCAGGGTGCGCGCCGAAGTGGCGGCGCTGTGCAAGAAGTTCCCCGTGTATGGCGCGTGATTCATGAGATGTCCTTATTGCACTGAGGACAACACTCAGGTCGTCGATACTCGCGAAAACGAGGAGTGCGACACGGTACGGCGGCGGCGGCGCTGTCTGGCGTGCGACAAGCGCTTCACCACCTACGAGCGCGTGGAGCTGCAACTGCCGCTGGTGGTGAAGAAGAACGGCAGCCGCGTCGATTTCGACCGCGACAAACTCAAGTCGAGCATGATGTTGGCACTCCGGAAGCGCCCCGTGACCACCGAGAGCGTCGAGTCCGCGCTCGACCGCATCGAGGACAAGCTGGTGCAACTGGCCGAACGCGAAGTCGCTTCGGATCGCGTCGGCGAACTGGTGATGCGCGAACTGAAGAAGCTCGACAAGGTGGCCTACATCCGCTTTGCCTCGGTCTATCGCAACTTTGCCGACGTCGATGAATTCTCCGATGCGATCCGCGAAGTAAAAAAACCTCGCGCAGCGCGTTCCCGCAACACATGAGATTCACCGCCGCCGATCACGCCTTTATGCAGCAGGCACTGCAACTGGCAACGCGCGGTCTCTACACCACCACACCCAATCCGCGCGTCGGCTGCGTGCTGGTAAAAGACGGTGTGGTGATCGGTGAAGGTTGGCACGAAAAAGCCGGCCAGCCGCATGCTGAAATCAATGCACTGGGAAGTATTGAGGCGGGCGGGACGACGCCCGCAAAAGTCGGCACTGGCGGGACGGCACAAGGTGCGACGGCTTACGTCACGCTCGAGCCCTGCAGCCACCACGGCCGCACCCCCCCTTGCGCGGATACCTTGATCAAGGCCGGCGTAACCCGCGTCGTCGCGGCGATGCAGGATCCGAACCCCCTCGTCGGCGGACAAGGGCTGGCACGGCTGGCAGCCGCCGGTATTGCCGTCGAGAGCGGCTTGCTGGAAGCCGAGGCACGCGAACTGAATATCGGCTTTGTCTCGCGCATGACGCGCGGCCGGCCGTGGCTGCGGCTGAAGGTTGCCATGAGCCTCGACGGCAAGACCGCGCTGAACAACGGCGTATCGCAATGGATCACCAGCCCGGAGGCCCGCCGCGATGCGCATGCCTGGCGGGCGCGCTCCTGCGCTGTGCTGACCGGTTTTGGCACAGTGAAAGACGACAACCCCCGGCTCAACGTGCGCGAAGTTGTGACCTCGCGCCAGCCGCGGCCAGTCGTCATCGATAGCCGACTCGAAATACCGTTGGATGCCCGACTGCTGGAAGGCGG
>CAJBAP010000460.1 GCA_903950295.1 uncultured Rhodocyclaceae bacterium | reverse complement strand
GGCTTGCCTTGGGCAGCGCGGCCGATCATGACGCCGTCGGCCTGCGTGTAGTCGAGCACGGCTTTGGCTTTTTGCGGCGTCGTGATGTCACCGTTGGCGATGACCGGAATCCTCACCAGCGACTTCACCAGCGCGATGGTGTCGTATTCCGCTTCACCCATGTACTGGTCGGAGCGCGTGCGGCCGTGGATGGCGATGGCGCGGATGCCGCATTCTTGTGCGATGTGGGCAATCGTCGGAGCATTCTTGTTGGTGCGGTTCCAGCCGGTGCGAAACTTGAGCGTTACCGGGGTCTCCGGAACGGCCTTGACCACCGCTTCGAGAATTGTGGCAACGAGTGATTCGTTCTGCATCAGTGCCGAACCGGCCATGACGTTGCAGATCTTCTTGGCAGGACAGCCCATGTTGATATCGACGATCTGAGCACCGCGCTCGACGTTGTAACGCGCTGCTTGCGCGAGCAAATCGGGATCGGCGCCGGCGATCTGCACCACGATCGGATCGACCTCGCCGGTGTGGTCGGCGCGACGGCGCGTCTTGGCGCTGCCATACAGCAGCGAATTCGAAGTGACCATCTCCGACACCGCCAATCCCGCACCGAGCTTTTTGCACAACTGGCGGAACGGCCGATCCGTCACCCCGGCCATGGGCGCGACGAACAGGTTATTGCGCAGCGTGAAGCCGAGGTAGTTCATGGACGGGCGGATGCAAGCAGGAGAAGGGGGAGTGCGATTTTAACGCTTACCAACCCATTTACCACCCTCTGGCACCGAACATCATGCGGCGCGCCAGAAAGGAGCGGGCTGTCGGTAACATATCAAGCGCCAGCAGGCCAGCACCGCGCAGGTGGCGCAACGGCGAGAGGTTGTTGGAGAACAGTCGCACCAGTCCGTCGGTGAAGCCCACCGTAGTTGCACGGTCGATGCTACGACCGGCAGCGTAGCGCGCAAGTAGTTGCGCGTCGCCCGGGTCGGGGGCATCGGTGAGGGTGTCGGCGAGTTCGCTGATGTCGCGCAATGCCAGGTTGAAGCCTTGTCCGGCAACGGGGTGCAGTGTCTGTGCGGCATTACCGATCCAGACTTCCCTGCCGACGACAGGCTGTTGCCTGACGCGCAGGCCCAACGGATAGACGAAACGCGGGCCGACGGCACCCAAACGTACGCGCTCGCCACAACGAGCTTGCAGCAAGGCGAGAAACTCACCGTCATTGCAGCTGGCGATCGCATCACTTGTGGCTGCAGGGCAGGTCAGCACCACGGCATAAGCATCGCCGCAGGGTAGCAGGGCGACTGGGCCGGTAGGCGTGAAACGTTCCCAGGCGATGCCACGATGTGGTGCGACGGCACGGGCCGTGCAGATCACGGCATGTTGGCCGTAGTCACGGGTGCGGATGGCGCCATCATCGTCTATGCGACCTTCGGCATGTACGGTCAGTGCGTGGTCGGAAGGAGCTGGCGCAGTGGTGTTGCCATCGAAGACAATCGTATGCGTGGAAAGTGCCTGGTCGAGCGCACCAGCAAGGTCGCCGGCGGCAAGCACGTAGCCAAGTGCCGGCACATTCTCTTCCTCGGCGCGAATGCGCGTGCGCCCAAGCCCGCCTTGGTGGGAAACGTGGATGGTGGTGATGGGCGTGTGCGGAATACTGCCCCAGACGCCCAGATTTTCGAGGATCAGTCGCGAGCCGTGCGAGAGTGCGAGGATGCGCGCATCGTTTTTCGCCGCACCGCGCGCGCGCGTCGACGATGCGGGCGGTAACACCGCGCTGATGCAGCGCCAGTGCCAAGGCCATACCGGCCGGACCGCCGCCGATGATGAGAACGGCTTCTGTCATTTGGCCACTCATTTGATCATTGTTGCTTCTATGTCGGCGATCTTCTTGGGTGTATCGACGGTAAGAATCTCACAGCCTTCTGCCGTGACGAGAACGTCATCTTCGATACGCACGCCGATGTTCCAGAAGGCCTCGGGCACGTCGTCGGCGGGACGGATGTAGCAGCCTGGTTCAACGGTCAACGCCATGCCCGGTAGCAGGGCGCACCATTCCTCGCCGTTGCGGTATTCACCGGCATCATGTACGTCGAGTCCGAGCCAGTGGCCGGTGCGGTGCATATAGAAGCGTTTGTAGGTTTCCGTCTCGATCACGGCATCGACACTGCCATCGAGCAATTTCATGTCGATCATGCCTTGCGCCAGTACGCGCACGGCCGCGGTGTGCGGGTCGAGAAAGGTCGCCCCCGGTTTGATGGCTTTGATGGCGGCTGCCTGGGCGTCGAGTACCAAGTCGTAAACGTCTGCTTGTGGGCCAGAGAAGCGGCCATTGACGGGAAAGGTGCGCGTGATGTCACTGGCGTAGCCATCCACTTCGCAGCCGGCGTCGATCAGAAGCAGGTCGCCATCCATGAGTGCGCGGTTGTTGTCGACGTAGTGCAGCACACAAGCATTTGCGCCGCCGGCGACGATAGGCGAGTAGGCCGGATACTGACTGCCCAGACGGCGAAATTCGTGGAGGAATTCTGCTTCTATTTCATGTTCAAACTTTCCCGGCGCGGTGAAACGCATGGCGCGGCAGTGGGCGGCGCCGGCGATGGTAGCGGCTTTTCGCATCAGCGTGATTTCGTGGCCATCTTTGATGAGGCGCATCTCGTCGAGGGTGGCGCGCACGTCGTGCAGGATGGCGGGCGCACGTTTTCCCGCACGCGTTTGTGCGCGCACGGCATTCAGCGCGGCGGCGATGCGTGTGTCCCAGGTGCTATCGTGACCGAGCGAGAACCACAGGGCAGGTTGGTCGGCAAGCAGTTCGGCAAGCTTGCTGTCGAATGTCTTGATCGAGTGCGAAGCATCGAAACCGAAAGTTGCGCACGCCCCTTCGGGGCCGTGACGAAAACCGTCCCAGATTTCCTTGTCGATGTCCTTGTCGCGACAGAACAGAATGGATTGCGGATGGTCGCCGGCGCTGAGCACCAGTACCGCTTCGGGCTCGGGGAAGCCGGTCAGGTAATGAAAATAGCTGTCCGCGCGGTAGGGGAAAGTGCTGTCGCGGTTGCGGACATGTTCCGGCGCAGTGGGGATGACGGCCAGTCCTCCCCCTTGCGCTTGCATCTGTTCAAGCAACAAAAGTCGGCGCTGGGAAAATGGCGCAATGAGCGGCGAAGTTGTCATGTGGAAATGCTAGCACGCGTGGCGCAGCTCGGCATCGAGTGCAGCCAGACGCTCGGGGGTGCCGACATCGACCCACTTTCCTGCGTAGTGTTCGCCGCTAATCCGGGCAGTGGCGATGGCCTCATGCAGCAGGGGCGCCAGCTTGGCCGGTTGGCCGGGTGCGATGCCGGCGAAAAGATCGGGATGGTAGATGCCGATACCGCTGAAGGTGAATCTTGCCGTCCCGCCAGCGCCGACTTTTCCATTGATCAGCGTGAAGTCTCCTGCTGGATGTTGCAGCGGATTGTCGACGAGCACGAGATGTGCGAGGTTTTCGGGCGCAAGCACCATCGCGGCGCGGCCGACATTCCAATCACAGAAAATGTCGCCATTGATAACCAGGAAGGGTGCGTTACCCAGCAGCGGTAGGGCGTTGGCAATACCGCCGGCGGTTTCGAGCGCGCCAGCGGGTTCGGCCGAGTAGCGAATCTCGAGACCCCAGGCATCTCCGTCGCCGAGCAGGGTTTCGATTTGATCACCCAGATGCGCGTGATTGATGACGATATCCTTGAAACCGGCGTGCGCCAGTCGCTCGAGATGCCAGACGATCAGTGGTTTGCCGGCCACGGGCAGGAGCGGTTTGGGGGTGCGGTCGGTGAGCGGGCGCATGCGCTCGCCGCGCCCTGCTGCCAGGATCATGGCTTTCATGTCAGAAGGTGTAGCCGACTTGCACCTGACGATTCTCGAGCTTGTCGAGCAGGCGCAAGAGCGGTGTCAGTTCACCGTAACGTGCGCAGGCCTTGCGCAGATAGCTTGCCACCAGCGGCATGTCCCTGAGATAGCCGTCCTTGCCATCGCGGTGGAACAGGCGCGCGAAGATGCCAAGTACTTTCACATGGCGCTGCACGCCCATCCATTCGTAATCGCGGAAGAAGTCACCGAAGTCGGCGCGCACCGGCAGGCCGGCCTTCTTCGCCTTTTCCCAGTAGCGCGCCAACCAATCGAGCGTGAGTTCTTCGTCCCATTCGACATAGGCGTCCTTGAAGAGCGAAACGAGGTCGTAACTGATCGGACCATAAACGGCATCCTGAAAGTCGATCACTCCCGGCGCGGTAGCCGTGTACATCAGATTGCGTGAGTGAAAATCGCGATGCACATAGACGCTGGGCTCGCCGAGATTGACGGCAAGAATTTTTTCGAACACCGCTTCGAGTGCATTGCGCTCCGTGTCTCCGAAACTAAGCGGCACATGCTTGCCGATGTACCAGTCGGGAAAGAGGTCGAGTTCGCGCTTGAGCAGTGCACGGTCGTAAGCGGGGAGGACATCCGGTCGGCTGGCGCGCTGGATATCGATCAGTGTGTCGATGGCGGCGCGATAAAGCACATCCGGGTTTTGCTCTGCGAAGGCGGCAAGAAACGTCGTGGAACCGAGGTCGGAGAGCAGCAGGAAACCGCGCTGCAGATCCTGCGCCGGCACGTCCGGCACATGCGCCCCGGCGGCATGAAACAGTTGTTGCACATGCAGCCAGGGACGGATGTCCTCGCGTTCCGGCGGAGCGTCCATGACGATGTAGGTTGTAACATCGTCGAGCGTAACGCGAAAATAACGCCTAAAACTGGCATCGTTGGAGGCGGGCGCCAGGGTAAAAGTTTGTGCCGGGAACTGGTTCGCCAGCCAGTCCTGAATCTGCTTGATCCGCT
>CAJBAP010000459.1 GCA_903950295.1 uncultured Rhodocyclaceae bacterium | reverse complement strand
TGACCCGGACATGGGGGAGATATCACCGGCACAATTCATCCCGGTCGCTGAGGAATCCGGCGTCAACGTCAGCCTCGGCAACTGGGTGCTACGCGAGGCGGTAAGCCAGTGTGCGCAATGGAAAGCGCGAGGACTGCCCCTCGTTATCGCCATCAACGTTTCCTCCCTGCAGTTCCAGCAAGCCGACTTCGTCGACAGCGTTGCCGCCGTGCTGCAGGAGCATGCATTCCCACCTGCCCGCCTCGAACTCGAACTCACCGAATCGATCCTGATCCAGGATGTCGACGAAACACTGAAACGTCTCGATGCCCTGGCGAGGCTCGGCGTAAAACTGGCCATCGACGATTTCGGCACCGGTTACTCAAGCCTTTCCTATTTGAAGCGCTTTCCGATCCACAAGCTCAAGATCGATCGTTCGTTCGTCAGTGAATTGCCTGATCACGAAAGCGATGCGGCCATCGTCAGCGCCATCATCAGCATGGCGGCTGCCCTGCGATTGCGCGTCATCGCCGAGGGTGTCGAAACCAATGAGCAGCGCATTTTCCTGCGCTCCGCAGGCTGCGATGAATACCAGGGATTTCTATGTGCGCCGGCACTTGCCCCGCTGGCCTTCGAAGAACTCGCCTTCACCATCGGTCTGGCGCATCAACCGGGTGACTTCAAGCTCACGCAACCGCCGTCCAGCCTGGCCTGATCAACTCACTGCCTCACTTCTACTTAAGTCGCGCATGCACAACCCAGGCCTGGCCGAGCGACAGGCCCCCATCGTTGGGAGGCATGGCATGCGCCTCGAGCAACCGTAACCCGCGTGCCGGCAATGCCATACCCAGGTGCGTCGACAACAGTCGATTGAGCAGACAGCCGCCGGCAGCGACAACGGTCGTCACGCCCGTCCGCTGCGCTGCACGCGCAACCCAATCGACCAGCGCCGCCGCCAGTGTGGCGTGAAATTGCGCGGCCAGACATGTCCGTTCCACTTGTTTGGCATCGGCAAGACAGGCAAGCGCAGGGGTAAGGTCAAGCAGGTCATCCACAATCTGCCATCCGCCGGCGATCGGTTCAACTGCACCATGCTGCGCGGCCAAACCTTCGAGCAGCATCGCCGCCTGCCCCTCGAAACTTGCGCGCCGCCGCACATCGAGCAAGCCTGCCGCCGCATCGAACAGACGCCCGGCGCTTGAGGTCTGCGGGCAGTTAATGACACGCGCCAGCATCGTCGCGACCGTTGCTGCTGCCGGTTCATCGGCAAAGCGCCGGGCGATCTCATCACCGCGCCCCAGCGCATGAAGCGCAGCCGCAGCCATGCGCCAAGGCTCGCGCGCTGCAATATCGCCGCCGGGCAGAGCAAGCGGTTGCAGATGGCCGAGCCGTTCGCAGTGCGCACCGTCCACCAACAACAACTCTCCACCCCAAGCGGTACCGTCCGCTCCCAGGCCAACACCATCGAGTGCCAGTCCCAGTACGGGTGTCCGAATGCCATGTTCGGCACACACCGCCGCGACATGGGCATGATGGTGCTGCACCGCCAGCGCCGGGATTCCATGTGCAGCAGCAAAGTCGGCGGCGAAGCGGGTCGAATGAAAATCAGGGTGCAGATCGTGGGCGACAGCCGCCGGTGAAACTTCCAGAATACCGAGCAAATGGGCGACCGTTTCTTCGAGGAAACCACAGGCGGCCGCATTGTCGAGGTCGCCGACATGCTGCGAAACGAAGGCCTCATCACCGCGCGTGACGCAGATCGTATTCTTGAACCAGCCGCCCACAGCCAACACCGACGGCCCGGCTTGCGGCAGCTTGATCGCACGCGGCACGTAACCCCGCGCCCGCCGCACGAATCCCCCACCACCGCTACCAAGGCCCGCGCGGCACACGCTGTCGTCACAGCGCACGACGATGGCGCGGTCGTGGAGCAGGAAAGCATCGGCGATCCCCGCCAGTCGCGCCACCGCCTCGTCATTGCCGATCACCAGTGGCTCACCATGCGGGTTGGCGCTGGTCATCACCAACGCCAGTGGCTGCGGTTCATCCAGCCACGCTGTTCCCGCGGGCCGGCCGGCGGCTTCATGGAACAACAGGGACTGGATCGGCGTTGCCGGCAGCAGCACGCCCAGTTCGGCCAGTCCCGGCGCAATGCCGGGCAAGAGCGCATCGGCAGCGGGTTGCTTGGGCATCAGCACCACGGGACGTTCGGCGCTCCCCAGCAAATCTGCCGCATCGTCACGCATTGCGACAAAAGTCGGCGCTGACGGTACGGCAGCCACCATCACGGCGAAGGGTTTTTCCTCGCG
>CAJBAP010000458.1 GCA_903950295.1 uncultured Rhodocyclaceae bacterium | reverse complement strand
CATCGCCGAATATCAGGAAGCACTGCGCCTCAAGCCCGATCTCCTGCAAGCCGAAGCCGAACTTGGTCGCGCCTATCTGCTGACCGGCAATTACCTCGCCGCGCACCAGAGCTTCGATCGCGTCCGCGCCGGCAACCCGCCGCCGGAAGTGTTGGCCAGCATCGCCACCTATGTCGAACGAATTCATACTCAGGCCGAGTCGCAGCGCCAGCGCTTTCGCGGCAGCCTTACGCTGGGCCTCGGCTACGACAGCAACGTCAATACCGCTACCTCGGCGCAGCAGGTGACGCTGCCCATCCTCGGTGGCATCGTCGCCACGCTGAGCCCCCAGGGTCGGGCGCGCAGCGATTCCTTCCACCTGTTCGGCATCGAGGTGAGCGGCTTCGTGCCGCTCGACGCGGCCACCGAGGCCTTCGGCAGCGGCGCGATCAACGGCAAGCTCAACCATACCATCGACACCTTCGACACCCGCAGCGACAGCGCCACCGCCGGCATCCGGCATACCTTCGGCGAGAACCAGGTCGCGCTCTCGGCCAGCGTCGATTCGATCACCCTCGACAACCTGCGGGTGCGCGATTCGAACGGTGTCAATTTCGAATTCCGCCGTATCGTTCATCCGCTGGCGGAAGTCTCCGCCTTTGCCCAACTATCCCGCCTCGACTACCCGCGCGATCCCTTCCGCGATGCCGACCGCGAGGTCTATGGCGTCGCCGTCAATCCGGTCGCCTTCGGCAAGCGCCTGTTCAACCTGCCGCCGGTGGTGAGCGTGTACTGGGGCAGCGAGCGGCCGGCGGCGGCGGCGGGGGTCGAGCATCTTGGCCATCGGCTGAGCGGGATACGCTTCGCAGCGTTTGCCCAGTTCGACTCCCGGCTCTCGCTGTTTGCCGGCCTGAGTCATGAGCGCAGGCTGTACGGCGCGCCCGATCCCCTGTTTGCGGTTACGCGACTCGACAAGCAGACCGATTTCAGCGCGGGACTGATCTACGGACTGAACAAGGATTGGTCACTGACGCCGGTGATCAGTTACACGGATACTCGATCGTCGCTGGATGTGTTCAAGTACCAGCGGACGGCAGTGACGGTAGCGCTGCGCTTCCAGTTTTAGGAGATCATCATGAACCTGCAGTTCCGAAGTGTTGGGATTTGCCTGATGGCCCTGCTGCTGACTTCCTGCTCGCTGCCTGTTGGCATTCTTTCTCAAGAGAGCACGAGAACCCCTTTCCAGCCCAACGCCGACGGCCCGGCCGCAGTGGCGCAGTCACGCGCAGAAATGACAAACCTGAGCGTAGCCTACTCGGCTCTTGGAGTTGGTGGTGTCATCGGGCCCGGCTCAGCCCAATTCATGGGCCCGGTGCTGGTCTCGTTTCGTGACAATGCGCTCGCAAATGACAACCTTAAGTTGATGGGCGTGGACGGACATGATGTGTACGAATATAGCGATCTCTGGGGCCGGGCGGCTTACGGTACCGACGGATTGGTTTCCTGGGGAATCTGGACCGGTAACACCGCGATCAATGGTAACCAAGCTGATGTAGGAGGCAGTATTGGTGTCATCGACGGACGAGGAACCATATCCAGAGCTTGGGGCGGGTTGCAGTATGTGATCGGTGCAAAAACACCGATTCTGCCAACGTCAGGTATGGTCCGGTACCAGACTCTCCCCACTAAAGGCAACTTAAACGCGAGCAACCACCCGGTTATTCCATCCACACATAGTGAACTGTCGGTCAATTTCGGCGGCGCCAACACGGGTGTTGGCGTCTACATCGCTGGAGCATGTTGTGGCATTGCGGGATTCTCGTTTCTTACAACCGGAGGGCTTGATCACCCCGAGTTGTCCGAGGTTCGGCTACGGCGTGAGTCTGCGACATTCGGCGGCACAGGAATTTCGGTACAGGTACATGTTTACGATTATGAATCAGTTGGTACCGTAGAGGGCTTTTTTGCCGGGTCTGGTGCGCAGCGTGCCGGCTTGTCCTACCAAGCGAACATGACGCGTTGGGGTTTTTCAGGTATTGACGTGCTCGGCCAAGTGCCTGCGGCGGTCGGAAGTGGTGGTTCCGGTGGCTCGGGTGGTACGGGCGCTTTTACAGCGTCCCTCGACACATCTTCCCCGCCCTTGGCCATGGTGTCCGCCGGACCGAGTACTTTCACTGACACCACAGTCGGCATTACATCAGTAACGCAGGACTCAGGCACCGGGTTGGTAACGGCGTACACCCCCGCCGAAACGGTGACCATAAACACGGCGCAGGGCGCGGATATGGGCGGTGATGCGCTCATTACCTGGGGACGCTGGGTGAACGGCACATCGCGGTCGTCCGGCTCCGGTGGCGGGGCTTACAACCTGGACACCATCGGGGCGGAACAGGGCTTTCACTACGTCATCGGCAAGCCATCACCCAGCCTGCCGGCATCCGGCACGGCGAATTTCACGCTGCTGGGGGCGACCAAGCCAACATTTGGCGATGGTGCCTTGCCGGCGGGCACGCTGACCAGCGCCGCCATGGCTGTTGAATGGGGCGGAGCGGCAACCCGAGTCGGCGTCGATATGACCTTGACCATGCCCAGCGATGGGACCTATCGAGTCCTGACGACAGGCGGGACAACGACCCCCGGTACTTCCGAAATATCCACCACGTTTGGCGATGCGAGATTTCAGGGATCCGGCATTCCGGTAACGACTACTGGCGGGGCACGCGCCTGTGTAGGTGCAGGCGGTACCTGCGCAGCGAGGGTTGAGGGCCTCTTCACCGGCCCCAACGGGGCGAGGGCTGGCTTGGTATATACGGTGAACAATGGAGTGTTCTTCGGCCGGCCAACCAGCATTGTCGGCGCAGCGGCTTTTACCAAGCAATAGACGGCTGGCCATCTGGATCGAATTCATGCCATTCGAGCGGCTGGTCGACTCTGACACCGGCCACTCCAATACCATGCTTACGTCATCGCCAATGACGGCTCCCGCTGCATTGGAGCCGATCAGGCGAGAAAAATAG
Source organism: uncultured Rhodocyclaceae bacterium (assembly GCA_903950295.1). The sequence goes on along the minus strand of CAJBAP010000458.1, from coordinate 261 downwards.
GTTCTGCCGATCCAATGGCCGCTAACGGGAAACCGAGCAAAAAAATATTCTTCAGTGGAGGCGTGGCCGCTATGTCCGGAATTGGCCGATTGTAAGCACAGAACAGCGTCGCCGAAAGCGGCCTCTCGCCCTTCAGAAAAGCTGAAAGTAGGATAACCCGACAAATACCGCAACGCTGTTAGCCGGCGAGTTTTGCGCTTGCCAGCCTGTTGAGGCTTACCTTTTGCTCGGCGGCCTGCATGGCTAAAGCGCGGTGGACCT
>CAJBAP010000457.1 GCA_903950295.1 uncultured Rhodocyclaceae bacterium | reverse complement strand
TTGATGTCTTTGGTGACAAGGATTACCGGCCGCTTCGGTTGTCTCTCATGCAGGTGCATCGCCACGCCGATGATCTGGTTGTCAGCACGCGCGGTCGGCAGGGACGAAGGGAGCACATTGTTGATGGCTTCGGTCTGCAGGAATAGTCGTCCGGTCGCCAGATCGTGTGATGGGACGGTCAAATCGATGCCCTGCTTGATGGCTTCCTCGCTGCCACTGACGATTTCGTCAAGCATGCGGCTGGCCTGGCGGGCGTTGCGCGCCACCTCCGACATACCTTTCTTGTTGGCGTCGAGTTCTTCGAGCGTCATCATCGGCACGTAGATGTCGTGCTCCTCGAAGCGGTAGAGGCTTGTCGGATCGTGCATCAGCACGTTGGTGTCAAGCACGAACAACTTGGTGGGCTTGCTGGGTTTGACGGCACGTTTGGCGTTCATGGCAATCCGATCGGAGTGGGAATGACTATGACTTTAATGATTTCAAGGAGGCCAGTACCTCGGCCGCATGACCGTCGGCCTTTACACCCCGCCACTCGCGGGCAAGGCGGCCGGAACGGTCAATGAGGAAGGTGCTGCGTTCGATACCTTTGACCTGCTTGCCGTACATGTTCTTCAGCTTGATCACATCGAAAAGTTTGCAGGCAGTTTCATCATTGTCGCAGAGTAGTTCAAACGGTAGTCCCAGCTTGGCCTTGAAGCTTTCGTGTGACTTGAGGTTGTCGCGCGATATCCCCCAGATGCTGCCACCCGCCTGGACGAACTCGGCGTGCAGGTCGCGGAACTGCCCTGCCTCGGTGGTACAGCCGGGTGTGCTGTCCTTGGGGTAGAAGTAGATGACCAGAGCTTGGCCTCGTAGTGCAGAGAGGCGGAAACTTGTGTCACCGGTGGCCGGGAGGGAAAAGTCTGGAACGTCCAGACCCACTGCGGAAGGGGATGCCAAGATGGTCAAGTGGGGTTTCTCCAGGCTGACAAGAATTCTTCGCCCTGCAACAACAAGGTACCGTAACGTCCCGGTACTGTGCCAACCACAACTTCATGCCGAGGCAGTTTATCCATGTCCAGGTTAGCAGCCAGAGCCTGAATAGAGGTGAGTTCGTAGCCCTGTTCGCGCCAGCCGGTCAGTAGGTTCTCGATGAGAGATGGGTTCTTCACCACGTCGGCGCTTGCCCGCAGGCTGAAGACATGGCCGGCAGGCGCAGGTTTTGCTGTCAGTGCCAGCAACTGGTCGAGTAGCGCCTGCGGGTCGGGTTTGGCTCGGTCGGCAAGTTCGTCGAGTGTGGGCAGGGTGGTGGGATATTGTGGGCAGCGCACGATCTCGCCGTTCCAGACGGGCACGAAAGGGTGGCGGCCGCGCGTGTCACTGGCGCAAGTGAAGCCCTGACGTTGGGTCAGGCGCAGGCTGTGCGGGTTCGAACGCCAGCCGGGGGCAGCATGCAGCCTGGGGGACGAAGTGAAAATCTGCTCGTAGGATTCGACGGCAAGCTTGAGTTGGGTTTCACTCCAGGCGGCGTCGGCCTTTTCCGCTTCCGCCGTCCATGAAAGAGTATCCCAGCCATGCAGGCCTACCTCAAAACCATCATCGCGTACCTGGCGCAGAATGTCCGCGCAACGCCGGCCGATAGCGGGGGCCGGCAGCAGGGTGCCGTAAAACAGAGAGTGCAGGCCAAAATGGCCTGACAGCGAGGCATGGGTAGCGCGGCCATGCAAATGGGGGCTGCCAAGATGGCCGATTGCCCGGCCAGAACGATCGGGACCGAGGGCAAAAACGAAGCTTGCGCCGGCACGGTGCCGCCGCAGAAGGTCCGTCAGTACCGGTACGCCTTCGAGGGTGGCACGATAGGAGGGAACATCGATCTTGAGCGCGATACGCAAGGGGTTGTGTTGATTCTGGCGAGCGGCAGGCATTAGTGGTTAGAGAGTAGATTCGGTTTCGATAATCATTGCCGCCGCTACCACGCGCCCCTCGGCGACGAGGATGTTGTAGGTGCGGCAGGCGGCTCGTGTGTCCATTACTTCGATGTTGCGGCCGGCTTCAATCAGGGGGCGCAACAAGGCGGGATGCGGAAAGCGCTGCTTGCGGCCGGTGCCAAGCAGCAGTACATCGCAACTCAGCAGGGCCAATGGTGCCAGGTGTTCAGGAGTCAAGGTGGTGGAATCTGTCGGTCCCCACAAGTCATCAACGCGGTCAGGCAGCAGCAATAGGCTGCGGCGGATGGTGCGGCCATTGACGGTAACATGATCGTCGCCGTAGGCAGTAACGGCGAAGTAATTGTTGTGCTGGTCGGCTAGGAGTTTCAAGGGATCGCTGTGCTGTATGTGGTGTGCAATGTCCAGCGCGCGCAATCCCGCGTCAGGGCAGGGATTTGACGGGTTTGGGTTGCGATGCGGCATGGCATTCGGTAGGATTATAACCTTTCACTTTTACGCGCCCGAGCGCTACCGACAGCCATGCAACCCGTCCTTAAATCGACCAAACTTGCCAGTGTGTGCTACGACATCCGTGGGCCGGTGCTGGCGCGAGCGCGCCAGATGGAGGAGGAGGGGCATCGTGTCATCAAATTGAATATCGGCAACCCGGCCGCTTTTGGTTTCGAGGCGCCGGAGGAAATCGTTGTCGATGTCATTCGCAACATCCGCGATGCGTCCGGTTATTCGGACTCGAAGGGGTTGTTTGCCGCGCGCAAGGCAGTGATGCATTATTGTCAGCAAAAGCGTATTGCCGACGTCAGCATCGACGATATCTACTTGGGCAACGGCGTGTCGGAACTGATCGTGATGGCCATGCAGGCGCTCTTGAACGACGGCGATGAAGTGCTGGTGCCTGCACCCGACTACCCGTTGTGGACGGCCGCCGTCACGCTGGCCGGTGGTACGCCCCGGCACTACATCTGCGATGAGGGTGCCAACTGGTTCCCCGATATGGCCGATATCCGCGCCAAGATCACGCCACAGACGCGCGCCATTGTCGTTATCAACCCGAACAATCCCACTGGCGCGTTGTATCCGGACGACCTGTTGAAGGAAATCGTCGAACTCGCCCGCCAGCATCAACTTATCGTTTTCGCCGACGAAATCTACGACAAGGTGCTCTACGACGGCCGCACGCATACCTCGCTGGCCAGCCTCGCCGACGATGTGTTGTTCATCACCTTCAACGGCTTGTCGAAAAATTACCGCGCCTGCGGTTTTCGCGCCGGCTGGATGATCGTGTCTGGCGAAAAGCGCCATGCGCAGGATTACATTGAAGGCTTGGGTATCCTCGCCTCGATGCGCCTGTGTTCCAACGTTCCCGGTCAGCACGCGATCCAGACCGCGCTGGGTGGCTACCAGAGCATCGACGAACTGGTGGCGCCGCATGGCCGCTTGACCAAGCAACGTGATCTTGCCTGGGAATTGCTGTCTGCCATTCCGGGGGTGTCCTGTGTCAAGCCGCAGGCGGCGCTTTACTGTTTCCCGCGTCTCGATCCGAAGCTTTATCCGATCAGCGACGACCAGCAGTTCATTCTCGAACTGCTCGAAGCCGAGAAAGTGTTGCTGGTGCAAGGGCGCGGATTCAACTGGCCGACACCCGATCATTTCCGTGTCGTCTTCCTGCCCAATGTCGATGACCTTGCCGAAGCCATCGGCCGCATCGCGCGTTTCCTTGAGCTCTACCGCAAGCGTCACGGTACCTGATATAAATTTCACTTTGCAAAGGTTGTCATGAAACCAATCAATGTTGGTCTGCTGGGCATCGGCACGGTCGGTGGTGGTACGTTTACCGTTCTTTCCCGTAACGAGGCGGAGATTACTCGTCGCGCTGGTCGTCCCATCCGTATTACGCAAGTTGCCGACAAGAACATTGAATTGGCGAAACAGCTTACCGGTGGCCAGGTGGCCGTGACCGATGATGCCTTCGCCGTGGTGAATAATCCGGAAATCGACATCGTCGTCGAGTTGATCGGCGGCTACGGCATTGCCAAAGAACTGGTGCTGAAGGCCATCGAAAATGGCAAGCACGTCGTTACCGCCAACAAGGCGCTGCTGGCGGTGCACGGCAATGAGATCTTCGCTGCCGCGCAGAGGAAAGGCGTGATGGTCGGCTTCGAAGCCGCTGTGGCTGGTGGCATTCCCATCATCAAGGCGCTGCGCGAGGGCCTGACTGCCAACCGCATCCAGTGGATCGCCGGCATCATCAACGGTACGACCAACTTCATCCTCTCCGAGATGCGCGACAAGGGGCTGTCCTTTGATGCCGTGCTCAAGGAGGCGCAGCGACTGGGCTATGCTGAAGCCGATCCCACCTTCGATGTCGATGGTATCGATGCCGCACACAAACTCACCATCATGTCGGCGATCGCCTTCGGTATTCCGATGCAGTTTGACAAGGCGCACATCGAGGGCATCAGCAAGCTCACCGCCGAGGATCTGAAATATGCCGAGCAACTCGGCTATCGGATCAAGCTGCTGGGCATCACCAAGCGTCGCAGCGCGGGTTTCGAACTGCGCGTGCATCCGACGCTGATCCCCACCAAGCGCCTGATCGCCAACGTCGAGGGCGCGATGAACGCCGTGCTGGTGCAAGGTGACGCCGTCGGTTCGACGCTCTACTACGGCAAGGGCGCCGGCGCCGAGCCGACCGCAAGTTCGGTGATCGCCGACCTGGTCGACATCACGCGCATGCACACCGCAGACCCCGAGAACCGTGTGCCGCACCTGGCCTT
>CAJBAP010000456.1 GCA_903950295.1 uncultured Rhodocyclaceae bacterium | reverse complement strand
ATGGCAGCGGTTTTCGTCATGATCGCGAACGGCCGCTGGCGGTCGATGTGCTGGTCGTTGATGAGGCCTCGATGATCGTCTTGTCGCTGATGGCCCATCTCCTTGCTGCGCTGCCCGCCGCTGCCCGTCTGATCATGCTTGGCGACCGTGATCAGTTGGCTGCCGTCGAGGCCGGTGCGGTTTTCGCCGATCTCTGCGCCAGCGCAGGTTTGGCACATTGTGTGGCAACGCTGACAACGAGCTTCCGTTTCGCCAGTGCCAGCGGTATCGGCCGCTTGGCCGAGTGCTTAAGGGCGGGTGATGGAACCGCTGCACTGGCGCTATTGCAAACCGGAGCGGACGACATCGACTGGCAGGCGCAGGGTAGTGACGACAGGCGGGCGCTGATCGCTGCTGCGCAGGCCGGTTATCGCCCATATCTGGAGGGCGTGGCAGCGAGCTTGCCGCCCAACGAACTGTTCGTGCGCTTCAACCGCTTTCGTGTGCTCTGCGCTCATCGGCTGGATGTCACGGCGCTGAATGAAGCACTCGGTGCGGCTGGCAACAGTGCAGCAGTGCCAGTGGGCTTGCCGGTCATGGTCGTCCGCAACGACCTGCAACTGCGGCTTTATAACGGCGATATCGGTTTGACCTTGCCCGATCCGGCGGACGGCAGTCTCAAGGTCTGTTTTCCCGGTGACACGGCAGGTGCCGCACCACGCTGGATCTCCTTTGCCCGTCTGCCGGCGTGGGAGGCAGCCTGGGCCATGACGGTGCACAAATCGCAGGGATCGGAATTCGATCGAGTGATCCTGGTTTTGCCGACAGTGGTTTCGCCCTCAGTTTCGTCAATCGCGACGCGAGAGTTGATCTACACCGGGGTTACCCGGGCACGCAAGCACATCAGTTTGTGGGCTACCGCAGACGTGCTGCAGGCAGCGATCGGACACCGCGCGGAGCGCATGTCCGGGTTGCGCGAAAAACTAGCGCTCTGACTGGATCTTGTTGAGGATGCGCGCCCGACTGGAGGCTTCGGACTGGTTGGCCGCAGAAACCTGGCGGCCATACTGGTCGCGTTCATCCTTGGAGCGTTTCACGGCCTCGATGCTCTTGACGCAGCGCCAGCGCGAACCGGTTTTGGTCACGAGCAACTTCATTTCCTCCACCGGATGGTGGACGCGGCAGTGGTAGCAGTAACGCGTGGCGGGGGAGTCTTTGGCGTTCTTCATAATGCGTAGCGATTATACCAGCGGCCAATCAGCTGGCTGCCAAGCCCGACGGTTTGATCCTCGAAGCGATCTGCAGGCCTTTGCGGGCGCGGCTGCCGTGATGGTGGGCGAGCTCCTTGGCGGTCATGCGATATTCTGCAGGCTTGCCGCCACGCCCGGTGCCGGTAACAGTAAAAGCACTGCCATCGCCAACGGTGACGGCAGCGAGCTCGTCCTTGGGCGGGATGTCCTGGATGATGGTGCCGCGTCCTTTGACCATCGTTTTGAGGTCGGCGAGGGGGAAAAGCAGCAGGCGGCCGCTGGCGGAAATCGCCGCTGCCGTCCCGCCAGCACCGACTTTTGCCGGGGACAATGGTTTCTCGCCCTTGTCCAAGCTCATGAAGGCCTTGCCGGCGCGGTTGCGTGACATCAGATCAGTGACGCTGGCGATGAAGCCGTAACCACCCGAGTTGGCGAAGAGGTAATGTGCTGCGGGGGCGTCCGTTAGTGCGTGGGCAAGCTTGCCGCCATCCTGGAAGTCGACCAGGGTGGTGATTGGCACACCGTCGCCACGGCCGCCGGGCAGGTCGGCGACGCGTACGCTATAGCCTCGTCCATTCGTGTCAAGGAGCACGAGCGACCAGACGGTGCGTGATTCGGCGACGAGGTAAGGGTAATCGCCCGTCTTGTAGGCAATGCTGTTGGGGTCGATACCATGCCCCTGGCGGGTGCGTACCCAGCCGTTTTTCGAAAGAATCACGGTCACCGGTTCGTCGGGAATGGCGACTTCGGCAAAGGTCACGGGGGCGACGGCTTCGATCAGGGTGCGCCTGTCGTCGCCGTATTTCTTCGCATCCTCGGCGAGTTCGCGCTGGACGAGTTTGGTGAGTTCCTTGTGGTCATCCAGCAGGCGGCGCAGTTCTTTCGCTTCCTCGGCCAGAGCCTTCTGCTCCTGTTCGATCTTGATGCCTTCGAGGCGGGCCAACTGGCGCAGGCGAATCTCCAGAATATCTTCAGCCTGGATTTCGGTGAGCTTGAATTTCGCCATCAGATCGGTTTTCGGTTCATCCGATTCCCGAATCGTCTTGATGATCTCGTCGATGGAAAGGAAGGCGATCAGCCGGCCTTCGAGGATGTGCAGGCGGCGTTCGACTTCGCTCAATCGGTGCTTGCTGCGGCGCTCAACGGTGGCGTGGCGGAAGGCGATCCATTCGTGCAGGATTCCCAGCAACGGTTTCTGCGCCGGGCGGCCATCGGTGCCGATCATGGTCATGTTGACCGACACGTTGGCTTCAAGGCTGGTGCGTGCCAGTAGCACGGCCATGAATTCGTCCTGTGGCACACGCGAGGTGCGTGGCTCCAGCACGATGCGCACGGGGTCCTTTTCGTTCGATTCGTCGCGCACGGCATCGAGCACGCCGAGCATCAGCTGCTTGAGGTTCTTCTGTTCCTGCGAGACATCCTTTTTGCCGGCACGTGGTTGCGGGTTGGTGACGGCCTCGATTTCCGAGAGCACTTGCGCGGTGGACACGCCATGCGGCAATTGATGGACGATCACGCGCCACTGGCCGCGCGCCAGTTCCTCGATGCGCCAGCGGCAGCGCATGCGGATACTGCCGCGTCCGGTCTCGTAGGCGGCGCGGATATCGGCCGGCGCGGCGATGATCTGGCCGCCGCCGGGAAAGTCCGGGCCGGGCAGGGTGGTCAGCACTTCGTCGAGTGAGGCTGCTGGCTTGCGGATAAGTAATTTAAGAGCGTCAGCGACCTCGCGCAGGTTGTGCGGAGGAATTTCGGTGGCCATGCCGACGGCGATGCCCGAAGCGCCGTTGAGCAGCACGAAGGGCAGGCGTGCGGGCAGCAGCGCCGGCTCGACCATGGTGCCGTCGTAATTCGGAACGAAAGCAACAGTGCCGCGATCGATCTCTGCCAGCAGCAGTTCGGCGATCGGGGTGAGGCGGCATTCGGTATAGCGCATCGCTGCCGCACCGTCGCCGTCGCGCGAGCCGAAGTTGCCCTGGCCGTCGACGAGCGGATAGCGCAGTGAGAAGTCCTGCGCGACGCGCACCATCGCATCGTAGACGCTGGTGTCGCCATGCGGGTGGAACTTGCCGATGACGTCGCCGACGACGCGTGCCGACTTGACGTGTTTCGCGGTCGACGGCAGGCGCATCTCGTTCATGGCGTGGAGGATGCGGCGCTGCACGGGTTTGAGGCCATCCTCTACTTGCGGCAGGGCACGCGACTTCACCACGCTCATCGCATAGGCAAGATAGGCACGCTCGGCGTAGCTGTCGAGTGGGAGGGTGTTGCCGTCGTCAAGAAAAGTCGGCGCTGGCGGGACGGCAGGTGAAGTGGGCGGGCCCGGCGGGACGGCGCCGGGCGGGGTGGCGTCGTCCATGTCGTCGAACAGGTCAGGTGTTTCGGGGTTCATACATCAGCCTCTGCGAGATGGCCACGGGCTTCCATCCAGGCGCGGCGGCCAGCAGCTTCGCCCTTGCCCATCAGCAGGTTAAAGAGTTTCAGGGTGTCGTCGCGTGCGCCTGCACCCTGGCGTTCGGCGACGGGGAGTACGCGGCGTGTCGCCGGGTCCATCGCGGTTTCGCGCAGCTGCTCGGGGTTCATTTCACCGAGGCCCTTGAAGCGGCCGACTTCAATCTTTTCGGGGGGGAAGCCTTCCTTGATTAATCGATCCTTGATCGCGACGAGTTCGCCGTCGTCGAGTGCATATAGGCGTTTCGCCGGCCGCTTCTTGCCTTGCGCCGGCACGTCGATGCGGTAGAGCGGCGGCTGGGCGATATATACATGGCCACGCGCGATCAGCGCCGGGAAGTGGCGGTAGAAGAGGGTGAGCAGCAGCGTCTGGATGTGGGCACCATCCACATCGGCGTCGGACATGATGACGAGCTTGCCATAGCGCAGATTGGCCAGGTCGGGGTTGTCGGTGGCGTTGTGGGGATCGATGCCGAGTGCGACGGCGATGTCGTGAATCTCGTTGTTGGCGAACAGACGATTGGCCTCGATTTCCCATGAGTTCTGTACTTTGCCGCGTAGCGGCAGGATGGCCTGCGTCTCGCGGTTGCGTGCCATCTTGGCCGAACCGCCGGCCGAGTCACCCTCGACGAGGAACAACTCGTTCTCGGCGATGTCAGTCGATTCGCAATCCGAGAGTTTGCCGGGCAGCACGGCGACGCCGGACTGCTTTCTCTTCTCGACCTTCTGTGCGTTCTTTTGGCGCGCCAATGCTTGCTTGATCGCCAGCTCGGCAATCGCCTTGCCGGCTTCGACATGCTGGCTGAGCCAGATCTCGAAAGGGTCGCGCACCATGCCGGCGACGAGTTTCACCGCCTCGCGTGAATTGAGTTTTTCCTTCACCTGGCCCTGGAATTGTGGGTCGAGAATACGCGCCGACAGCACGAAGCCCATCTTGCCGCAGATGTCCTCTTGTTGAAGCTTTACGCCCCTGGGCAGTAGCGCGTGGTGCTCGATGAAAACCTTCACGGCCTCGAAGACGCCGGTGCGCAAGCCGGATTCGTGGGTGCCACCGGCCACGGTCGGGATCAGGTTAACGTAGGACTCGAAGGGGGCAGCTTCTGACCACCAGCCCAGTGCCCAGGCTGCGCCTTCGCCCTCGGCAAAACTTTCATGATCGCTGCCAGCATAGTTTTCGGTGGCGAAAATCGGTGCTACGGAATTTTCTTCACCGGCGATTTCGCGCAGATAGCCGGCCAGTCCATCCGGGTAACGCCAGGTTTTGGCGAGGAACTTGCCGTCGGCCTGCTCGACGTCGAGCGTTACCTTGACACCGGGCAGCAGCACGGCCTTGGAGCGCAGCAGACGTTCCAGTTCGGCCTGTGGCACTTTGGGTGAGTCGAAATATTTGGGGTCGGGTACGACGCGCACCTTGGTGCCCGTCTGGCGGCCGCATTCTCCCCGTACCGCTAGCGCCGAAATCTTTTCGCCGCCTTCGCTGAAACTCACCGCGTGAATTTTGCCTTCACGGCGTACTTCTACCTCGACACTCAGTGATAACGCATTGGTGACGGCGACGCCGACGCCATGGAGACCACCGGAAAACGCATAGGCCGAGTTGCCAGATTTCTTGTCGAACTTTCCGCCCGCGTGCAGGCGGGTGAAGGCCAACACGACGACGGGAATCTTTTCTTCGGGATGCGGGCCAACCGGGATACCGCGCCCGTCGTCGGTGACCGTGATGGCGCCATCTCTCGCTACGGCGACATGAATGTTCTTGGCGAAGCCGCCCAAGGCTTCGTCGGCGGCGTTGTCGATTACTTCCTGGATGAGGTGAGCCGGCGAGTCGGTGCGGGTGTACATGCCCGGTCGCTCGCGCACGGGCTCCAGTCCCTTGAGGACACGGAAAGAGGATTCGTCGTAGTTTTGTTTCATGGTGGGGAAGAGATTGCCCCGCCATGACGGTAGTTCAAGTCTTGAATTGAGGGGCGAAACCGGCCGTGTTGGGCGGAATCAGCCTTTTGCGGTCAAACTTTCCGCCCAGCGGATGGCGTCGAGTTGAGCTGTGTTGATGTCCTGCATGCTCAGTCCGAGGGTGGTGGCGAGGCTATCAATGTGTTCGTAATGCCCCTGTTCGAGAGCTTCGGCAAGAGACAGCAACATCCCCAGCGTACCTTCGTAACCGAGGATCGCCCGCGTCATGGTGTCGGGCAACGGCAGTTTGGCCAGCGCCTTGGCCAGCGGCAGACCGAATACGACATCGAGCATGGACAGCATGCCGACCATGAAAAGATTGTCCTGTTCGTGGCTGGGTAGCACAAGGCGCCCCGCGGCTTCAATGAAACGGCTGCGTGCCAGTACCGTCTTCATCAATGCGGCGGGTGCGGCCGCATTACCGGCGGTATAGAGCAGCAGAGCCACCCAGCGATAGAGTTGGCGATAGCCGAGGATCTGGATGGCATGGGCGATACTCGTTACCTTGCGGCCCCGGCTCATTCCCGCCGAGTTGATGTAGCCCAGCAGTTTGACCACCAGTGTCGGGTCGCGCTTGAAGGCATGCTCGATCTTTGCGGGTTCGGCAGACTGGCCGACGAGGTCGAACACCTCGACCAGATGGGTGAGCCCGGTGTTGATCTCGCGTTCCGGCAGGATTTCTGGCCGCGTGAAGAAATAGCCCTGGAAATAGTCGAAGCCGATATCACGGCAGAATTTGTATTCGCTACCGTTGCTGACGTGCTTGGCAATTTTCTTGACCGGATAATCTTTCAACTGGTCGAAGTGCTGGTAAAGCAGGTAGGCGTTCTCGCTGTCGGTGGCCAGTTTGATGTACGTGGCGCGCACCAGAAGTTCAGGACTTTCCGCCGCCAGCGTGAAACCGTCGAGAGAAATGACGATATCGCGCAGGCGCAATTGATCGATGGTGGCCACGACGGCCTCAGTGACGCTGCCGGTCGGGCCGTGCAGATCAAGGACGATATAGCCATCGGGCAGCAGGGCGAGAAAATCTGCGTCATCCAGTAACGCGATGTCGGCATTGAGAAAAACCCGCTTGCCTTCGGGGAGCCAATTGCCATCCATGTTGCCAAGCAAATGCGCCAGCACGGCCGCGCTGCCCTCCAGCGTATTCGAGGCCACGCCGTCACTTGCCCGTCCCGGATAGGCATAAAGCTCATAACCCAGCGTATCGCCAGACCGATCGATGATCGGCTGTCGCTCAATAAAGGGTTGCTGCAAGGTAATCTCGGAGCGCAGGGGCTCGTTCATAAGGCTTGCCACTCAAAACGGTACATAACGGACTTTACGGCAAGAATCGTTTCCGCTATAGTGCGCGCCTTGATTTATTGCGCCCGTAGCTCATCTGGATAGAGTACTTGGCTACGAACCAAGGGGTAGGGAGTTCGAATCTCTCCGGGCGCACCAGAAATACCAAGGCCGTTAGCGTAAGCAGTCGCTAACGGCTTTTTCGTTTTTGGCTTTCGTGTCCGATAGGTGTCCGGAAAATCGCCGACTCGCGCTCAAAACAATTCGTCGAAAATTCGCGCGCCGTCTCGCCCGCGCCGACTTTCCTCTACGACTCAACGACGCCTTTGCAGCGGGAGGAGTCATTGGTGATGCCGTTAGCATGTGAATTGAGCGGCTGGTTTTAGAGTGAACCTGCCGTTCCAGCGGTGACCAATTTATTTCGGCTTCTTGATCGGCACCCGGAACTGCT
>CAJBAP010000455.1 GCA_903950295.1 uncultured Rhodocyclaceae bacterium | reverse complement strand
TCGCCACTTCGACCGTGCAAGGCAGACCGGCAATTTGCTCGATCCAGTAGCGCGCCACCAGGCCTGCGTGGTAGCTGGTACCGCAGGCGATGATCAGCACCGATTGCACATCCGCAAACATTTCTGGCGCGGCAGTACCAAACAGATTGGGCGAGAAAGTCTGCGCGCCGCCGATCATCTCGAGCGTGGCGGCGAGCGCCTGAGGCTGTTCGAAGATTTCCTTCTGCATGTAGTGGCGATACTCGCCAAGTTCGACGGCATCGGCTGAGAGCGTGCTTTCATTGATTTCACGCTCAACCGGAACCAGGGAGGCCGTCCCGCCAGCGCCGACTTCTGCCGGCGTCGCCCCGCCGCCCCCCACGATTCGGTAGCCGTCACGCCCCAACTCGGCGACATCGCCTTCCTCGAGGTAAATCATGCGGCGCGTCACCTGCAGAAGGGCCGAGGCATCGGACGCAGCGTAATTGCCGTCTGTCCCAATCCCCAGGAGCAGCGGGGCACCCTTGCGCGCAACGACGAGCCGCTCGTCCCCTTCCTTGATCACCGCGATGGCATAGGCGCCAACCAGTCTGACACTGGCGCGTTGCACCGCCGCAAACAGGTCGGGCGCCGATTTCAGCGTTTCGTTTATCAGGTGAGCGATAACTTCGGTGTCGGTGTCGGAACTGAAAACATAACCCGCGGCCAGCAACTCCTGCTTGATCTCGGCATAGTTTTCGATGATGCCGTTATGCACCACGGCGAGGCCGCCAGATACGTGCGGGTGGGCATTGCGCTCGCTCGGTACGCCGTGCGTCGCCCAGCGGGTATGCGCGATGCCCAGTTGCGCCGACTGACCCTCGGCCTGAGCCGCCAGTTCGGCCACGCGGCCGACGCTGCGCAGGCGCGACAAACCGGGATTGAGCACGGCCAGACCGGCCGAGTCATAACCGCGATATTCGAGCTTGCGCAAGCCCTCGACGAGAACCGGAACGATGTTGCGGGAAGCTACCGCCGCGACGATGCCACACATGCTTTATTCCTTTTTTTGCTTGACCGGGCGTTTCCAGCCCGCGATGGAAATCTGCTTCGGGCGCGACACCGTCAGTTGATCCGGCGGCGCATCCCTGGTGAGCGTGGTGCCGGCGCCGAGTGTCGCCCCACGGCCCACCGTCACCGGTGCGACGAGTTGGGTGTCGGAGCCGATGAAAACATCATCCTCGATCACGGTGCGAAACTTGTTGGCGCCATCGTAGTTGCAGGTGATGGTGCCGGCACCAACATTGACGCGACTGCCTACCGTGGCGTCGCCGATGTAGGCGAGGTGGTTGGCTTTCGAATGTGCGGCGATGGAGGAGTTTTTTACTTCGACGAAATTGCCGATATGCACATCCTCGGCAAGTACGGTACCTGGCCGCAGGCGGGCAAACGGGCCGATGACACTTTTCGGCCCGACCGTCGCGTCTTGCAGCACGCAATTGGGGCCAATGCGCACGCCATCACCGAGGATCACGCGGCCTTCAAAAACACAATTGACATCGATGCTGACATCACGGCCACATACCAGTTCGCCGCGGACATCAATGCGCGCCGGATCGGCGAGCGTGACGCCCTGCTCCATGAGCGTTTCGGCGATATTGCGCTGATGGATGCGCTCGAGTCGCGCGAGTTGGCTCTTGCTGTTGACGCCATCGATTTCCCAGTTGGCGTCGGGGTGCGCCGTCACGACCGACATACCCTCGGCCACCGCCATGGCAACGATATCGGTGAGGTAATACTCGCCCTGGGCATTGCGGTTGCCGAGTTGCGGCAACCAGCGCGCCAGTGCCGCGCCGGGAGCGACGAGAATGCCGGTGTTGATTTCGTGAATGGCCCGTTCGGCATCATCGGCATCCTTCTCTTCAACGATGCGGGTCACCGCGCCATTGACGCGGACGATGCGGCCGTAGCCATGCGGATTATCGAGGTGGGCGGTGAGTAGTGCCAGTTTGTCGTTGCCTGCCACTGCGATGAGGCGCAAAAGGGTAGTCGCGCGGATCAGCGGCACATCGCCGTACAGGATTAAAGTCGGTGCTGGCGGGACGGCATGCGGTAGGGCTTGCAGCACCGCATGGCCGGTACCGAGTTGGGGTTCCTGCAGTGCCCAGGCCAAATCGGTGGAAGCCAGCACGGTGCGCACCTGCTCGCCACCATGGCCATACACCACGCAAACCTTTGCGGAGGGAAGTGCGCGTGCCGTGTCGAGTACGTGCGCCAACATCGGCTTGCCGGCGATAGGGTGGAGGACCTTGGGCAAGTCGGAGCGCATGCGCTTGCCCTGCCCGGCAGCGAGAACGACAACATTGAGCATGATGAGGCCTTGCGTTTAGCGCGGCAGGGTACTCGTTCCCATCAGGAACTCATCGACGGCACGCGCACACTGACGACCTTCGCGAATCGCCCAGACGACGAGCGATTGCCCTCTGCGGATGTCACCAGCGGCAAAGACCTTCGATACGCTGGTCGCGTAGCAACCGGCGCCGTCGGTTGTTGCACTGACATTGCCGCGCCCATCTTTCGCGACACCGAATGCATCGAGCATTGAAGC
>CAJBAP010000454.1 GCA_903950295.1 uncultured Rhodocyclaceae bacterium | reverse complement strand
CTGCGCATCGACAAGCCCCTTGCTGCATGAACCAGTGAGAGTGGAGTGTTAAGGTTTGCTTAAGCATGAGGGCGCATACTAGCCGCTCTTTTCAGGGGAAGGGCACCAAAATGTTGCGGCTGCTGGCCAGCGTCTTTGTTCGAGGAGTCAGACAATGACATCCCTTTCTCTGCTGCTTTGGATCACGCTCGGTGTTGCTTTGCAGTTGGTGCTGTGGCTCGGTATCGAGTTCTGGCGCCATTGGCAGGGGTACCGTGCCTTGCACGATCAGGTTGTCGATCTCGATCTGCCGGTAGCCGTAGCCGTCCCCGCCCCCTTCCCTGGAGCGCCTGCTGCCGTTGCCGCCTGGTCGGGTTTTCGCAGCTTCCGGGTTGACCGCAAGGTGATCGAGGATGCCGCAGAGTCGGTCTGTTCGTTTTATCTCGTCCCGGAAGACCTGCAGCCGCTGGCTTCATTCCTGCCCGGGCAGTTCCTGACCTTCAGGCTGGATGTGCCGTCAGCAGCGGGTGATTGCGAGCAGATCATCCGCTGCTACTCTTTGTCGGATGCGCCGCGACCCGATCACTACCGGGTTTCGATCAAGCGCGTGCCAGCACCGGCGAACAGCCAGCTACCACCGGGACGCTCCTCGAATTTCTTCCACGATCATGTCGTGATTGGCAGCACCTTGCAGGTGCGTGCACCGGGCGGCCATTTTTATATCGATCGCAGCGATGCCCCGGTAGTTTTGATTGGTGGTGGCATCGGCATCACGCCGATGCTGAGCATGCTCGACTGGTGTCTGGCCGAGCAGCCCGGACGTGAAGTCTGGCTGTTCTATGGTGTGCGCCATGGCCGCGAACTGGTGATGAGGGCCCATCTTGAAGCTTTGGCAGCGGCGCATCCGAATTTCCATTTGCGCTTGTGCTGCAGTGATCCGCTGCCGGAGGATGTGCTCGGGCGAGATTTCCACCATGCCGGCCGAGTCGACGTCCAGCTGCTACGTACCCAACTTCCGCTCAAGCCCTATCACTTCTACATCTGCGGCCCGACCCCGATGATGGAGAGCCTCGTTGCGGCGCTGGAGGACTGGGGTGTGCCGGATGCGCATATCCATTTCGAGGCCTTCGGCCCGGCCTCGATCAAGCGCCGGACAGCCACTGTGCCGCAAGCACAGGATACCAATGTAAGCAATGTAACCAATGCAACCAGTGACATCGTCGTCACCTTCACCAAATCTGGCAAGCAACTGGCATGGCAACCGGCATCAGGCAGCTTGCTCGAATTTGCCGAAGCCAATGGTGTCCGTGTTGATTCGGGTTGTCGCGCCGGTGGTTGCGGCACTTGCCAGACGAGCATCAGCAGCGGTGAGGTGGCCTACCATCAAGCGCCGGACTACGATCCGGAGCCGGGTAGCTGCCTGCTGTGCGTTTGCACGCCGAAGACCAGCGTGACCCTGGAGGCATAAATGACGACTTCGCTCATCACCAACTCACTCTGGCGTCGACATGTCCTGCCCTTCACCCTGCTGCTCGGCCTGTTGGCGGCAGCAACCATCGCCGGCGATTACCTGCTCCATCGCCTGAATCTGGTCTGGGTCGGCCGTTATCTCGGTATTCCGGGTACGCTTTTGATCATCGGCTCGCTGGTCTATTCGCTGCGCAAACGCAAATACATTACGGCGGGCAGTCCGAAAACCTTGCTGACTCTGCATGAGGTTGGCACCTGGCTCGGTTCGCTGATGGTACTGATCCATGCCGGCATTCACTTCAATGCCATCCTGCCCTGGCTGGCCACGGTGGCCATGGGCGTGAATGTGATCAGCGGCATGGTCGGCAAGCTGCTGCTCGGCCGTTCCCGCGAGCATGTGCTGGGGCAG
>CAJBAP010000453.1 GCA_903950295.1 uncultured Rhodocyclaceae bacterium | reverse complement strand
GGCCAGACCGTGCCGATCCTCACCAACCTGATGCGTGCCGAGCGCAGCGGCGAGGCGGCTGGCCGCGCCCTCTATTGGTCAACGCTGGGCAGTTTCCTCGGCTCCATCACCTTGTCGCTGGTCATGATGCAGCTGTTTGGTGTCTGGTCGGCCGTGTTGCTCGGCGCACTGTTGCTGGTGGCGGGTGCGCTATTGGTACAGCGACCCAAAATATTGTCAGCCAGCTTGCTCACCGGCATAACGGCACTCGCCCTGGCCGCGAGCTGGGCCGACCGGCAGCGCACCGACACTGCCTATGCCGATTACGCCGTACAAGAGGTCGCACGTGCAAACATGGTGACACCGCGCGCCTTTCAGGTGAACAATCAGTTCGCTTCCCTGATCGACAGCAGCGAGCCACCGCTGTATGCCCGCTATGTGCAGAAATTGCGCCAGATCCTGCTCCAGGACCTCGCCTTCAGCGGGCGCGACATCCTGGTGCTGGGTGCGGGCGGATTCACCCTCTCGCATCGCGAAACAAGCAACCGTTACACCTATGTCGATATCGACCCGGCCATCCGCGCCCTCGCCGAGCGCGACTTTCTGCACGAAGCGGTGCGCGGCGAGTTTGTAGTGAGCGATGCCCGTCGCTTTGTCGTCGAGACGAAACAGCACTACGATGCCGTGGTGGTTGACGTATATAGCGCCCGAACCTCCATTCCTGGCCATCTTGTCACCCGCGAATTCTGGCAAGACACGCGCAAAGTCCTCAAACCCGGCGGCGTGATGCTGGCCAATCTGATTCTCGACGTCACGCTCGCCAGCCCCTATGCCCGCAATTTGCTGGCAACCATCGAATCCGCCTATGGTCGCTGCGCGGTAGAGGTGTTGCACAAGAGTCAGGCGGTCAGCAACGTCATCGTCAGTTGTTTTGCCCAGACCAATGCAGAACCAACGCAGCTTTACGTCGATGAACGCAACCGTGCCGACTTCGATAGCGCCCGTTCGCCTTGATTACCGCAACTCAGACCTCATCTAGGTGGGGTTAATTATTGGAGAGTTTGTTTCCATGTCCGATCACTCATACGATGTAAGCGTCGCCGATTTCGAAGAAAAGGTACTTGCCGCCTCGCAGACCGTGCCGGTGATCGTCGATTTCTGGGCGCCCTGGTGCCAGCCCTGCCGCATCCTCAAGCCCATTCTCGAAAAACTGGCCACTGAATATGGCGGCAAATTCATCCTGGCCAAGCTCAATTCCGACGAGAACCAGGAACTGTCACAGCGCTATGGCGTGCGCGGCATTCCGGCCGTCAAGGCCTTTGTCGGCGGCCAGCAGGTCGATGAATTTACCGGCGCGCTGCCCGAAGCGCAGATCCGTGAATTTCTGGAGCGATTGATCCCCTCGCCTGCCGAACCGCTGCGCCAGGCGGCACTGGCCGCCTATGCCAGCGGCGACCTCGAGACCGCCCGCAAGACCATGGCCGAAGCCATCAACCTCGATCCGAAGAACGACACGGCCTACCTCGATTTTGTCGAGATGAGCCTGGCGGCCAATGCCCTGGATGAAGCGCGCGAACTGCTGGAAGTCATCGCCGACAAGGCACGCGACACCGCACGTGTCACGAGTTTGCAGGCCCGCCTGCAACTGGCACTCGCCGGCAGCGGCGCCGACCTCGATGCGTTGAAGGCGCAGATTGCCCAGGACCCTGACGCCCACGAAGCCCGGCTGCAACTGGCCAACGCCATGGCGCTCCATCAGGACTATCGCGCCGCGCTGGAAAACCTGCTCGAAATCGTCCGCCGCGACCGGAAATGGAACGAGGAAGCCGGACGCAAGGGCATGCTGACGCTGTTCACCCTCATTGCCGCCCAGCCGCAATACGACGACCTGGTGCGGGAGTTTCGCGTCCAGCTTTCGCGCACCCTGAACTAGGGCTGCCGTCCCGCCAGCACCGACTTTTACGGATTCAGATTCGCCAGCGGCTCGGGGACGTGCAGCGCGTAGCCTTGCGCGTAATCGACCCCGAGTGTCTTCACCACCTCCAGCACTGCCGGGTTGATGACAAATTCGGCGACGGTATGCAGCTTGCGCAGGTGCGACAGGCGCACGATAGTTTCTATCACGGCACGATCATCCCAGTCCTGATCGGCATTGCGCACGAACATGCCGTCAATCTTGAGCGTCTGCACCTTGAAGCGCTTCAGGTAAGCGAAGGACGACAGGCCGCTGCCGAAATCGTCGAGTGCCAGGCTGAAGCCCAAGTTCTGACAGAAGCTGAAGAACTGCAGGGCGCGGTCGAGTTGAGCGATGGCACAGCTTTCGGTGATTTCGAAACCGACCGTGGCCGGGTCGATGGCATGCTTGATCACGACGGACTGGATGAACTCGGCCAAGCCGGGATCGGCCAGTGTCAGGCCCGACAGGTTGATATTGAGTTTGATCGGCGGCTTGCCGGCATCACGCCAGGCGTGCAGCTGCTTGAAGCTGTGTTCGATCACCCAGCGGTCGATCAGGGGGATCAAACCATAGCGCTCTGCCGCCGGGATGAAGCGACCGGGCGGGATCAGACTGCCATCCTCGCCGCGCATGCGCACCAACACTTCCGCATAGTCGGCAATCTCCGGGCGCAAGGCCACGATGCGCTGGGCATGCAGTTCCAGTTGTTCGGCGCCGAGGGCTTCCGAGATCTGCGTCAGCGAGAGGAAATCGAGTTGACGCTGCTGGAAATACTGATCGGTCGGCAGATACACCTGGGCACGGTTGCGACCGCGTTCCTTCGCCGCGTAACAGGCCGTGTCGGCCGCCATCAGGAGCTCGGTGACACTGCGGAGTTGCGGCGCAGACTGGGCGATACCGATCGAGGCGCCAATATGAAACGAGTGCCCCTCCCAAACGAAGGGCAGGCTGCGGATGTCGTCGATGACATGCTGTGCGCGCCGCTCGGCCTCCACGAGCGGCACATCGACCAGCACCATGCCAAACTCGTCACCGCCCAGGCGGGCCAGGAAACCAAAGGAGAAACGCGCCTGCATCACCCGCGCCAGATGCTGCAACAGGGCATCGCCGGCCGTATGGCCACAGGTATCGTTGACCAGCTTGAACTGATCAAGATCGATGTAAAAGACAATCACCTTGCCGGGCAACTGGCGTTCAAGTTCGCGGGTAAGTTCATTCTCGAAAGCACGCCGGTTGTTGAGACCGGTCAGGGCATCGTGCGCGGCCGCATAAGCCAATTCTTCGTTGGCAAAATGCTGCACGGTGATATCCCGCACGCTGGAGCGGAAGCCCAGACTTTCGCCATCATCGGCAAAAATCGGTTGCCAGGCCATCGCCACCCAGACGACGCGGCCATTGCGTGTCTCGATGCGAAATTCGAGATCCTGGCCGGTGTGGCCGGCGAGCGCCTGACTCTGCTGGTTAGCCACCAGGTCACGATCGGGTGCGTGCACCAGCGGCAAGGGGAAGTTGGCCATGTGCATGCAATCGCGCACGGTGTAGCCGGTGAGTCGCTCGACCGCCGGATTGACCCAGCGCAACGTGCCATCCGGCCCGAACCAGTTTTCCCAGGCATAGGTGTAATCGGCGATGGCGCGAAAACGGCGTTCGTTTTCCTTCAGCGCCTCGATTCGCGTTTGTACCGCGATCGCCATGGCGTTAAAACTGCGCCCGACGGCGGTTACTTCGTCGTCACCATGCAAAGCGATACGCACGTCGAAATCACCGGCGGCGATACGCTGGCTGGCATCGGTCAGCATGACGAAATCGCGGGTCAGCCAGAAACCGGTCACCAGCAGCAACACGAAGGTCAAACTCATTTCGAGCAAGGCAATCAGCACACTTTGTTCGAACAGCGCCTCCCGTGCCTCCTTGAGGAAGCCGAGGGAGAGTCCGTAATGCACCCGACCATAGGTCATGCCCTGAAAATCGACAGCGAAGGACACGTGGATGGTTTCGCCGCCGTCGCGCAATGCGGTCGCTGCCGGCAGGGACTGATCCGCCGGCCAGCCCACGGTCGCCAGAATCTGCCCGCGCTGGTCGGTCACCGCCAGGTAAAGCACATCGTCGGCGCTCTTCCAGC
The DNA here is from genome assembly GCA_903950295.1 of uncultured Rhodocyclaceae bacterium. The sequence goes on along the minus strand of CAJBAP010000453.1, from coordinate 1,804 downwards.
CCTCGAGAATGTCGCGCAGCGTCGGATAGTCACGTGCCGCCAGCGGCACCGCCACGGCCGTCTTGTAAGCCAGCTCGGCAGCCTGGATGCGAATTTCCGTTTGGCGCACCAGGTGTTCCTGAATCAGGCGCACGCTGTTGCCGACGAGGATAGCCAGCATGGTCGCCTCGATCAGCAGGCTGACCAGCAACAAGCGCGTTCGCAGCGAACGGAAGAAGCGTACCTTGATCACGATGGCAGGCAGTTCAGCGCGTGCTGTCCATCAATTGTCGGGTCAACCCGACGTAGGGCTTTATGGCAGCCAACTCATCGGCGGAGATGTCCTCGTAACCCACGAATCCCGTCTTTTCGAAGAAGGCCTTGCCCTCGGGATGATCTGACGTCAGTTCGGTGAGCGCTTTTTTCAAACGGGTGATCATGGGTTCGCCGAGCCGCCGGTGGGCCAAAGTGAACAAGTGGGGAAACTTGAGTCCGGTCGTCACGGCGCGCATCTTTTGCTGTACGTCGGGTGGAACCTGTTTGAGGGCGGTCACGGTTGCCAGCCCGGCATCGGCCTCACCCATCGCTGTGGCCGAAATCGAGGCGCTGTGGGTAGGCCGTTCGAGAATCTGGTAATGCTTGCCCGCCACCAAACCTGCATCCGCCAGCCACTTGATCACGACAATACGGATAAAGGCCGACTTGTCGGCCATGGCAATCCGCTTGCCGACAAAATCCGCCGGTTTGCCGAACGAACTGTCCTGACGCACGACCAGCAGGGGCTCGAGCTTCGTCTGGTAATGCACCAGCGGTGCATAGTCACCATTTTCTACGGCAACCACGGCGAAATGAGGCGGACTGATCACGATGTCGTATTCACCCGCCATCAACGCGCCAATAAAAGCCTCAAAACTCGCGGCGGTATAAAACTCGATCGGGCGTTGCAGCGCCTTTTCGAGATATTGCTGCAACGGACGATGCGCCGTGATCAGCGCCAGGGTGCTGTTGTAGGGATGCACCGCCATGCGCAAGGGCGGCAGGGACGATAGTTGTGCCTGCGCCTTTACGATAGAGGGACAACCGGATACGCACGCTGCCCCCAGGCAGGTACGAAGAAACGAGCGACGCGACATATTCCCCCTTTGTGTATTTTTTGATTTATATCAAATTAGTCATAGTCTCCGCAAGCAAATAGACGGCGACAAGGCCGTTCCGCCAGTGCCGACTTTTTGTGCCGGCGTGCGCGACAGGCATAATCCCTTCCATGGAAATCCAGGTCAGCGAATCTTCCGGCGTCCGCTACCTGCACTTCAGTTCCAACTGGGTGCAGGGCGCCATGCGCGTGGCGCGCCCGTGGGCGCTGGAACTCGACTACACCCGCGAGATGATGGCGGCACTGCTCCTGCGCCCCGACCACGAGTGGCCGCGCTCGGCGCTCCTGATCGGGCTGGGCGCCGCCTCGCTGACCAAGTTTCTCCATCGCCACCGGCCGGCGGCCAGGCTGACCGTCGTCGAAATCGAGCCCACCGTCGTCGCGGCGGCACGCCAGCACTTCAAGCTGCCGGACGAGGACGAACGGTTCAACATTGTCATCGGCGACGGTGCCGAATTCGTCGCCACCAACCAGCGCCGCTTCGACCTCATCCTGGTCGATGGCTTCGACGAAGACGCCCGTACCGGCATGCTCGACACCCTGCCCTTCTACCTCAACTGCAAGGCCCGCCTCACGCCCTCCGGCCTCATGGTCAGCAACCTGCTCTCGAAGCGCCGTGGCGTGCGCGATGCGATGGAGCGGATCAGTGAAGCCTTCGACGGCCGCGCGCTG